>CAZIFP010000196.1:0-5752 GCA_964538105.1 uncultured Bifidobacteriaceae bacterium | reverse complement strand
GGCGGCAGATTGAGAAAGGCCTTGGCTCCGGCGGGATTATTATTGGTGCTGGCCGGAACGGACATCAATCCGGCTTTTTGCAGCGGGTTGTTGGCGGTGATGTTGAAAATAACATTGCCGGCGGTCCAGGATTGCGGGTCGTTGGGGCTGCGCGAATTGGTGCTATACCCGCTGGAGTCAACATAACTGGTGAAGGTCAGCGGTTGTGCGGCGCTGTTGCCCGTATAATAGATATTGCCGTTGGCATGCACCTGGCCGCCGACGGTCATGGCCGCACCGGGGCAGATCTCCAAATCCATGTTGTAGAAAATGGCGTATTGGAAAACCGGCGCGTATTGCGCGAAAGCCGACGGGAGAAACAGCAGCGACAGCAACCCGGCCATAAGACCAGCCGCCAGCCCCCGTTTTGCCGGGAAGCGGCGAATTGCAATTGATCCCGGCTGCTTCAATGAACGCAACGGGGGGTCAACGGCAAAGTGGCTAATCATGCTCACGCGAAAATCATGCAGATTTTATGCCAGTTTCAGCCTATTAACAAGAATAAAGAGCGCCGGCGGTCTCGGTGTTTTTATCCAAATACAGCTTATGAATGTTCCCAAATCACCCCAATCAACGCCCCGACATTGCTTTCACCGTCTTGAAATGTTTTCATTCCCCGTCAGTTTGGATTGCGGCAGGATTTCCAGGACATTTTATGAGTGGCACAAGTTCACCCCGGTATTGGGGCATGTTGCGTTCGAGAACCTGCTGGTTGCCAACCTTGCGGGGCTGGTTGGTGTTGCTCATTCCGTCCGCCGCCCTGTTGATTTTCGGTTTTCGAAACATGGGCGCGTTCCTCACGGTCAACGACCCTGTGCCCGACGGGGTGATCGTGGTGGAAGGCTGGTCTTCCGACTACGCGTTGGAATCCGTCATAACCGAGGTTCGACGGAATCCTCATCAAATGGTTTATGTGGTGGGCGGGCCGCTGGAACTGGGTGCGCCGCTTTCCGAATATAGGTCGTTCGCCGAACTCGGCGCCGCAACCCTGGTGCGGATGGGTTTGGGCACCAACCAGGTTCAGCCCGTGCCGACGCCCAATGTGCACAAAGATCGCACCTTCACCGCCGCCGTGACCCTGAAGAACTGGTTTAGCCAGCACGGCACCGTTCCCGGGAATATCAATCTCATTTCCGTGGGCGCCCATTCCCGGCGATCCCGGCTGCTCTTCGAGAAGGCGTTCGGCGGTGGAACCCGGGTGGGCATCATCGCCGTGGCCGATCGCGGTTATGACACGGAGCATTGGTGGAGATCAAGCCAGGGCGTTCGCATGGTGTCAGACGAGCTGATCGCCTATTGCTATGCGCGGTTTCTGTTTTCTGTGCCACGGGAGCAGTAGCCGGAATTTTAACCGGTAAATGGGCGGCCAGCCCGGCCTGTTGCATCAAATCCATGCGTGTGCCATGTTCCAATCATGAATGATGACGGAACATCATCATCGGAAATCCAGTCTCCGGTCCAACGGGTTGTCATTCTGGCCTGCTTCGCCTGTTTTATTTCGCTGGCGTTCTTTTATTGGGCCGCGCGACCGGTGGTGAACCTGCTCGCGGTGCCTTGGATTGAATTTCTCGCCTACGCGCTGCTTCCCATGACGGTGACATTTTCTATTCTCTATCGCAGTTGCTGGCACCGGGAGATTGCCGGCGCCAAAAGGACGTGTTCCCTGCTTTTGATTTCCTGCATCATTCTGGCCGGAGTAATCATCGGCAGCAGCAGCCTGCTTTACGTCGCCATGTTTGGCTTGAATGCACTTTCCGGCGGCAACCATTAAGGCAGGTTTTAAGTTGTCGCCCGTCGCCGCGCCACTATGCTGGTGGCGTGAGCGAGTTCACTCAAATGCTGGAGCGGGTCGAACACGGCGATCCAAAAGCGGCGGCCGAACTGCTCCCTATCGTTTACGAGGAACTGCGCCGGCTAGCCTCGCAAAAGATGTCCGGCGAAGCCTTCGGCCACACCCTCCAGCCAACTGCCCTCGTCCACGAAGCCTGGCTGCGACTGGGTGGCGCGGACGCACCGGCATTTCAGAATCGTGCGCACTTTTTCGGCGCGGCGGCCGAGGCGATGCGCCGCATCCTGATCGAACACGCCCGGCGGAGGCTGGCGGCCAAGCGTGGCAGTGGCGTCACACCGCTGGATGCGGACGAGCTCGAAATTTCTTCTCCCATGGCGGATGACGACCAGTTGCTCGCAGTGAACGACGCCTTGGAAAAATTCTCTACGGTGGACGCGCGCAAGGCGGAACTGGTGAAGCTGCGTTACTTCGTTGGCCTGAACTTCGAGGAGGCCGCCGCCGCGCTCGGTATCGCCGTGCCCACGGCCAAGCAGTGGTGGGCTTACGCCCGCGCCTGGCTCACGGTCGAGATGTGCGGTTCAGCGAGTTGACGATCAAGCCTTGTTGCCTTTGGGCACATGCGTGTCCCAGGTGGCCCCCGATTGCGGCTGGACTTGTGTGAAACCGGTGCCCGCCGGCGGATTGGGAATGCGGATAAGATGGTTGCACGCCGGGCATTGGATCTGCCGGCCGGCGAATTGCGGCTCGCATTTCAGCGGCTGGTCGCAGTGGGAACAATAGAATTTGAATTCGTTCGTGTTCATAAGCTTCTCCCTCATCATGCGCAAACCGGGTGGAAAAAGTATATCAGAAACTAATTTATACTTTTTGTCCGGCGAATGCGCATGTAGAGTGTGATGAGCGATTCCCAATCCAAAATGCCACAGAACCAAGAAGAAGCGCTGTTTGCGCTGGCGCTGGAAAAACCGGTGGCCAAACGTGCCGCCTTTCTTGACGCCATGTGTGAAGGCGACCCCATCTTGCGTCAACGGCTCGACGCGCTCCTGGCCGCGCACGACGCGCCGGATGAATTGTCGCCCGCACCCGCCGTCAAGGCCACCATCAAGCTCGACATGTCCGACGCGCCCGACGAAGCCGTGGGCCAGACGCTCGGCCGTTACAAATTGATGGAGCGTCTCGGCGAAGGCGGCTGCGGTGTGGTGTATGTCGCTGAACAAACCCAGCCGGTCCGGCGTCGTGTTGCGTTAAAAGTCATCAAGCTCGGCATGGACACCAAGGCCGTCGTCGCGCGGTTCGAGGCGGAACGGCAGGCGCTGGCGATGATGGATCATCCGAACATCGCCAAAGTTTTGGATGCGGGAACAACTGAAGTCGGTCGTCCGTATTTCGTCATGGAACTGGTGCGCGGCATTCGCATCACCGATTACTGCGATCAGAATAATCTCTCCACGAAAGAGCGGCTCGAGCTGTTCATCAAGATTTGCCAGGCGATCCAGCACGCGCATCAAAAGGGCATCATCCATCGTGACATCAAGCCGTCGAACATTCTCGTCACGCTGCACGACGGCGTGCCAGTGCCCAAGGTGATTGATTTCGGCATCGCCAAGGCCACGGAAGGAAGACTGACCGACGCCACAGTTTACACGCAGTTGCATCAGTTCATTGGCACGCCTGCTTACATGAGTCCGGAACAGGCGGAGATGAGCGGCTTGGACATTGACACGCGCAGCGACATCTATTCGCTCGGCGTTTTGCTTTACGAACTGCTGGCGGGCAGCACGCCGTTTGACGGCAAAGAACTGATGTCGCTGGGTATTGATGCCATGCGGAAAACCATCCGCGAAAAAGAGCCGGTGCGACCGAGCACACGTTTCGCGACGCTCAAAGGCGAAGACTTGACGACGACGGCGAAGCGGCGTGCGACGGACAAGTCGAAGTTGATGCATGATCTCAAGGGCGACCTGGACTGGATCGTGATGCGGTGTCTGGAGAAAGACCGCACGCGGCGTTACGACACGGCCACGGGACTGGCGGCGGACATCAAGCGTCATCTGAACAACGAGCCGGTGGTGGCGCGTCCGCCGTCAACCGCTTACAAATTTCAAAAAGCGTTTCGCCGGAATAAAATCGTCTATGCCGCCGGCATGGCCATTGCCGCCGCTCTATTGCTTGGCATCATCGCCAGCACATGGCAATCGGTGCGCGCCACGCGGGCCAAACAGGAAGCGTTATCCGCACGGCAACTCGCCGAGGCCAGTGAAAGCAAAGCCGTCGCCGCGCAGGCCGACGAAGCGCGTTTGCGCCAGTCGGCCCAGGCCGCCGAACTCGTCGCGCGCCAGCGCGCCTACGCCTCGGACATGAACGTAGCCCAGCAGCAGCTCGCCGGAAACAATCTCGGCAGCGCGCTGGACCTGCTGAACCGCCAGCGGCCGCTGCCCGGCCAGAAAGATTTGCGAGGCTGGGAATGGCGTTATCTCTGGGGCCAGACGCACAGCGACGCCTTGTTCACCCTGTGCCAGCAGCCAGCCGAGATCAATTCGCTGTCCATCTCGCCCGACGGACTTTCCGTGGCGATCGGTTCGTATCATGACGGCGGCGTGTCGGTGTGGGATTTGCGGACGCGGCAGGAATTGTTTCGTCTGGCCAAAAATGAAGAGTTTGTCCGGGCCGTCTTTTCCCCCACTGAACCGCTGCTGGCCTTTGCCGGCGATTCTTATTCGGTTGCCGGCGAGGCGCAAACAACATTGCACCTCTGGAACACCGCCACGCGCCAGACGGTGGCCGACCTGCCGCTGGACGGAGATTGCGTGGGATTGGTGTTCGCCAAAGACGGACGGACACTCATCACTTCCACCCTTGGTAACACGAACAGTTTGACGCTCTGGCGGATGCCCGATGGCGTCAAGCTGGCCAGTTATCCTTCGGATATACATCATATCGGCCCGGCAACTTCGTTTGCCGCGACCGCAGACTTGAGTCTCGCGGCTTATGCCACCGGGGAGTCACCCGGGCAACGGATTGTCGTCATGGATCTGCGCACCGGCACGAATCTTTGGACGGCCGTGGCGGCCAAAGTTTTCCTCACCGCGCTGGCATTTTCACCGGATGGTAAAACGCTGGCCTCCGCCGCCGGCTTCGGCGAGTCGGACATCCGCTTGTGGGACGTGGCCACCGGCAAGGAAACCGGAAGACTGGCCGGTCACGGTTCTTGGGTGAGTTCGCTGGTGTTCTCGCCGGACGAAAAAAAACTGATTTCCAGCTGCGCCGACCAGACGATCCGCACCTGGGATGTGGCAAATCGCAAATGCCTGGACGTGCTGCGCGGTCATCGGCAGGAAGTCTGGCGGCTGGCCTTGCTGCCGGACGGCAAAACGCTGGTGAGCGGCGGCAAGGACGGCACGGTTTGCTTCTGGGACACGTCCGTGCCGCATCCCGGACGGCCCCGCATCGCGCTTCCCGACAGCGTGGTCGCCTGGGGCTTTGCGCCGGACAGCCGGTCGCTCCTGACGCTGAATCGCCAGGGCCAGGTGGCGGGGTGGAGCGGTTCCGATTTTAAACAAAAGGAACCCTTGCTGGAATTGGGGCAGGTTGCGAACGCTATCATCGGCTATCAGTTATTTTCCCGGGATGGACGATACCTGGCGACCGGTTCCCACAACGGTGTCTTCCAGATCTGGGATGTGACGCGCCGGCAGCTTTACCGGCAATGGACAAATGGAACGGGTGCCGTGGCTCCCGGTAGTTTTCTCGCCGAGGGAAATAAATTGATCACCTGGTCTTGGAAAGACCGGTTGCTTCACGAGTGGGAATCCGCGACGGGACGGGAATTGTGGTCATGGCGGATACCGAGAGTTTGGGAAGGCGCGCTGGCCATCTCGCCGGACGAGCAATCCTGTGTGTCCATCGGCTATGAGGGTGAGA
>CAZIFP010000195.1:0-5801 GCA_964538105.1 uncultured Bifidobacteriaceae bacterium | reverse complement strand
GAATTGCGGCTTTCCTAATCGGTTTGCTCGTTTAAGTTTTTGTCCGCATGGAGCACGGACTCGTCACCGACATCGCCATCTGCATCATCGCCGCGTGGATCGTGGCGGTGGCGTCGCAGGTCGCGCGTCAGCCGCTGCTGCTGGCGTATCTGGTCGCGGGCTTCGCCATCGGGCCGCACGGCTTCCAGTTCATCACCAACACGGGCGACATCCAGACCATTTCCACCATCGGCCTGTCGCTGCTGCTGTTCATGATCGGGCTGGAGATTGACCTGCAAAAGATGTTGAGCGCGGGCCGGGTCATCACTTTCACCGCCGCCGCGCAAATCCTCGGCTGCGTGCTGGTGGGCTGGCTGGTCTTTGACCTGTGCGGCCCGGCGCACAACCGACTGGAGGCGCTGTATCTCGCGGTCGCGATGGCGATGAGCAGCACGGTCATCATCGTCAAAATCCTTTACGACAAGCGCGAACTGGAAACCCTCGCGGGCCGCGTCACGCTCGGCGTGCTGGTGCTGCAGGATTTGTTCGTAATCCTCTTTCTGGCCGTCCAGCCGGACTTGAAAAATCCGACGATCCATCTGCTGGCGCTCGCGCTGGGCAAGGTGGTGCTGCTCGTGGCGGTGGCGTTTCTGGCGAGCCGGTTCGTGCTGCCGCCGGTGTTCAAAATGATCGCGCGCCTGCCGGAGCTCGTCCTCGTCGGCGCGCTCGCGTGGTGTTTCGCGCTGGCGGGATTTGCGGAATGGCTCGGCCTGTCCACCGCGATGGGCGCGCTCATCGCGGGCGTGATGATCTCGACGTTTCCCTACACGCTGGATGTCGTCGCCAAGGTAACGAGCCTGCGCGATTTTTTCGTGACACTGTTCTTTGTCGGCCTCGGCATGGAAATTCCGCTGCCGACGTGGGGCTACGCGCTGTGGACCATTTTCCTCTGCCTGTTCCTCATCGGCAGCCGGTTCGCCACAATTTTCCCGGTGCTTTATACGATGCGGCAGGGCTATCGCGTAAGCCTGCTGCCCACGATCAATCTCTGCCAGATGAGCGAACTCTCGCTCGTGCTGCTGGCGCTTGGCAAGGCCAGCGGCGACGTTTCGGAGAATACCATCGGCATTGCGGCGTTCGCCTTCGCGTTTCTCGCCGTCGGCTCGACCTACGCCATTCTGCAAAGCGACGGGCTGCTGCGCGAGGCGGTGCCATTGCTGAACAAAATGGATTTGCAGGACCTCGACCAGACCGTGTTCATCGCCGCCAGCGACGAAAAGCACAAGCGCATCTGCCTGCTCGGCTTTTCATGGACGGCCAGCTCGCTGGTCGAAGAAATCCAGCGGGAACAGCCGGCGTTGATCTCGGAAATGACCGTGGTGGATTTCAACCCGCTTGTTCACGAACGCCTGCGCCGGCGCGGAGTCCGCGCCGTGTATGGCGACATCACGCAGCGCGACGTGCTGCTGCACGCCGGTCTCGCGAGCGCCGAGATAATCATCTGCTCGCTGCCGAACACCGTTCTGCGCGGCGCGAGCAACCTGAAAATGCTCCGGCAAATCCGCGAGTTGAATCCGACCGCGCACATCATCGTCCACGCCGAACTGCTTTCGGACATTCCGGCGCTTTACGCCGCCGGGGCCAGCTACGTCAGCGCGCCGCGCCTGCTGGAAGCCGCCGACCTGCTGCATGCCATTGACGCCGCCGAAAAGAAGTTGCTTGGGGAAAAGCGCGCCGCACAATTGGCCCAGCTCGAAGAGCGCACCGAAGTCATTCCATAAAATTTTAATGAAACCTGTTTCAACCCAATCAGCCCTGGCCGCCGCCGTGAAAGCCGCGCGCGCCGCCGGAAAAATCATGCGCGACAACTGGCACCGGCCCAAGCACGTCAATTCCGCCGAGGCCCACGACATCAAGCTCGAACTGGATGTGCGCTGCCAGAAACTCATCACGGGCATTTTGCAGACGGCGTTCCCGGAAATTTCCCTGCTCGGCGAGGAGGGCGATGCCGGTGACGCGACCAGCGAATACCGCTGGGTGGTGGATCCAATTGATGGCACGGTGAATTATTTCTTCGGCATGCCGCACGCGGGCGTTTCCATCGCATTGCAACGCCGCAACGGAAATGTTTACAAGACGGTTCTCGGCGTGATTTACGATCCGTTCACCAACGAGCTTTGGACAACGACGCGCGGCGGGAAAACAAAATTGAACGGTCGTGTTGTGCATGTCAGCAAGCGCGGCCAGCCGGGCGAAGCCGTCGTCGCGATGGGCTTTTCCAAGAGCAGGGAAAACATGGAGAAGAGCCTGCCGCATCTGGTGCGGCTCGCGCGGCGGACGTTGAAAATGCGGATCATGGGTTCGGCGGCGCTCGAACTCGCCTACGTCGCGTCCGGCCGGCTCGATCTTTACGTCGAACGCACCATCAACCTGTGGGACATCGCCGCCGGCGCGCTGATGGTGGAAAATTCCGGCGGCGAATGCTGGACGCGGCCCGCGCCGAACGGGAAATTGCGGATGTGCGCGGACAACGGGCTGCTGCGGAAAAAACTTAAACTCGGAAGCCTCTTAAAATAAATCGCCGGGAACCCGGGTGGATTGCAATTATCAACCAGCGAGCGGAGGATTCAAGGTGTGGAAACGAAAGTGCCGGAAAATCCGATGGCCCCGAAAGTGAACGGATAATTGACATAGGCCATCCCGGTGAGATTGCCGGACGTCGCGGATTTGTAATTAAGCTTAAGCGTGGACGGGGGAAGCACCGAGCCCGAGTAGTAGATCAGCGGGAAATATCCGTTGTAGGGCAGTTGATTCCAGGAATAGGTTATCAAGGTGCCCGGCGCGAAACCGGTGACCGTGTAGGTTCCGCCGCCGGAGTTGTCGAACGAGACCACGTTGGTCGCGATGATTCCGCTGGTGTAGAACATGGTGAGCGTTTTGCCGAACACGGATTTGGGCGCAAATGTGCTGCTGGCATACTGAATCTGCGCGGAGCGGAAAAATTGCGCCGGTGCCAGCAGGTTTTGCAGGTTGGTGTTGCTGATGGGCAGGGCGGTTTCTATGCCGAGCAGTCCTGCGGCCCAATTGACCAGATTGCTCGAACTGTAAAGCCGGTTGTCCGCGTAGAGCTGGTTGCTGAAAGCGAGGCTGGCGTTCGTGCCGGCCAGCGCGATGGCCAGATTAAGATTGGTCACCAGCGGCAGACCCTGCGCGTTGATGTCAAAAGCATTCGCCGCCGTGCCGACGCGGCGGATGTTGATCGTGTTGATGTAAACATTGGTCAGCGGTTTGCTGTTGGCGTCGGTGGGCACCAGGTTGATGGCCGCGACCACATTGGAGCCGCCAAACAACTGACCGAAAATCGTGTAGCCGTTGTTCAGGCTGGGCCACGCGTTGGTCGCGAGAACGAAAAACTGCGAGCCGTTCGAGTCCGGCCCGGAGTTGGCCATCGCCAGGACGCCAAATTGATTGAACTGCAATGTATTTGTGATTTCATCCACAAATGCGTAGCCCGGCCCATCCGTCCCCAATCCGTTGGGCGACCCGGCTTGGATCACGAAATTGGTGATGACCCGGTGAAACGTGAGCCCGTTGTAGAATGGATTGGTCCGGGCGAGACCGGTCGGCAGATCCAGCCACGACCGCTGACCGGCGGCAAGCCCGATGAAGTTGGCGACAGCCTTTGGCGCTTGGGCGTAATACAAGGCACAGGTGTAACTCCCCATGCTGGTATTAAATTCGGCGTAAATCCCGTTGGTGTATTGCCCCAGCCCCCTGGAGACAAAACCCACAAGCGCCAAAACCAAGATTATTCGGGCCGTTGCCCTGCGTAAAAACATGCGGTTCATTAAAACGTCAATGTCACCGGCCTTTCACGAAATGGGCTGACCCACTCAAAAGCGGAAACAGCCAAACTATCCTGCAACTGGTAGGAAAATTCAAGCCCCCAAAGCGGCTTTCAATTTTTCCAGCGCCTTCGCCCGGTGGCTCAACCCATTCTTCACATCTTCACCGAGTTCCGCGAAGGTCTGGTTAAAACCGTCCGGCACGAAAAGTGGATCATAGCCGAAACCGTTTTGGCCACGCGGTTCAAAGATGATTTTTCCCTCGCAAGCGCCGTCGAAAATTTGCGTCGCAAATTCCTCCGCATAACAAACCGGCGAGGCGTTTTCAATTTTCTCATGCAGCACCGGCACGAAGGCAATGACGCAGCGGAACCGTGCCGTGCGTTTTTCCGCCGGAACCTTTTTGAGCAGTCGCAGCAATTTGGCGTTGTTGTCGGCGTCGTGCGAATTCTCGGTTTTGTCCAGCGCGGCAAAGCGAGCGGAGTGAACGCCGGGCGCGCCGTTCAGTGCGTCCACTTCCAGACCGGAATCGTCAGCGAGGACGAAACCTGGTTTTGAATTTTCAATTTTCAATTTTGAATTGGCCGCCGCCAGCCACTTTGCCAGTTCCACGGCCTTTTTCGTCGCGTTGCCGGCGAAGGTGTCGGCGTCTTCGACCACTTTGGGCGCGGCGGGAAAATCGTTGAGCGTGAAAAACTGAAATGAGCCGCCGAGGATGGCGCGGATTTCCTCAACCTTGTGCCGGTTGCGCGTGGCGATGAGCAGAGTTGTCATGAGAAAAGTGTAATGAAGTTTTTTCGGCAGGCGAGCTTGACGCATCTTTTTCCGGCGGCAAAATCACGGGATGAATCCACGTTTCTCCATCGCACTGGCCTTGTCACTGACTCTGTCCGCCGCCGGAATCGTTTCCGCCGAAACGATCTGGCTGGACGACTTGAATCTCGACGCCGCCACGCAGGGCTGGGGTGACCCGCACAAAAATCAGTCGGTCGAAGGCCACCCGCTGATCATCGGCGGAAAAAAGTTTGCGCGCGGCTTCGGCACGCACGCCGTGAGCGAGCTGCCCGTCAACCTGGACGGCGGCGCAAAGAGTTTTTCCGCGAGCGTCGGCGTGGACGACGAAGTGAACGGCAGCACCGTGTCCAGCGTGGAGTTCATCGTGCATGGCGACGGCAAGTTGCTGTGGCGAAGTGGCGTGATGAAAGCCGGTCAGCCGGCCAGGGATTGCTCGGTGGATTTGACCGGCGTGAAATCGCTCGTGCTGGAAGTCAGCGACGCCGGTGACGGGGAAGGTTTTGACCATGCGGACTGGGCGGATGCGAAATTCGAAACGGTTGACGGCAAGCCGGTCACGGTTCCGGCCGTGCCGCCGATGGCGTTCGTCGCGCCGTATATTCTCACACCACCCGCACCGGCCGCGCCGCGCATCAACGTTGCCAGCGTGTTCGGCGTGCGGCCCGGCTCGCCGTTTCTTTACACGGTGGCAGCGACGGGCGACCGGCCGATGAAATTTTCCGCCGACCATCTGCCGCGCGGATTGAAATTGGATGCCACCACCGGGCACATTACCGGCAAATTGAAAAAGCCGGGTGAATTCATTGTCACGTTGCGCGCGGAAAATTCGCTGGGCGCGGCGGAAAAGCCATTCCGCATCGTGGTCGGCGACCAGATTGCGCTCACGCCGCCGATGGGCTGGAACAGTTGGAACTGTTTCGCCGGCGCGGTTTCGGAGGCAAAGGTCAAGAGCGCGGCGGACGCGATGGTCAGGAGCGGCCTCGTCAACCACGGCTGGACTTACATCAACGTGGACGATTACTGGCAGAACCACCGCGATTCACAAGATTCGACTTTGCGCGGCCCGTTCCGTGACGCGAATGGAAACATTGTTCCCAATTCTCGTTTTCCCGACATGAAGGGCATGGCGGATTACATCCACAATCTCGGCTTGAAAGCGGGACTTTATTCCTCGCCCGGCCC
>CAZIFP010000194.1:0-5809 GCA_964538105.1 uncultured Bifidobacteriaceae bacterium | reverse complement strand
CGCAATATAATTTGAAGATTGTGGACCAGTAAACGGACCAGTCATTTTCAAAAAAGGAAGTGAAGTTCAGCGGCGTGGGCGCAGCAGCAGCACCTTCTTTTCCGTGCCGTCCACCTCGACGCTCTGGGTTTCCACGGCAGGATCGTCCTTGAAGATATGATGAATGATGCGGCGGTCGGACGAACCCATTGGCTCTAGTTCCACGGGCTCACCCCAGCGGCGGACTTTGTCGGCGGCTTCCTGGGCTTTCTTCACCAGCGCCTCGCGCGCCTGCAAACGGTAGCCGCCCACGTCCACCGTGACTTTTGGCACGGTGGCGTCCTGCTGGAACAAGATGCGGTTCGTGATGTATTGCAGATCGGCAAGTGTCTGTCCTTGCCGGCCGATGAGCCGGCCGGATTCCTCGGTCTTCACGTCGAGCAGCAGGCCGTCGTCCAGTTTGTGTTCCTCGACAGTTGCCGGAAAATCGAGCAGTGCGAGAATTCTCTCCAGTGTTTCTTTGGGTTGCACGGGTATGGTTAGTTGATGGTTCAAAGTTGAGAGTTGATGGTGAAAAAACTCTCCGCCGGTTATTTTTTCTTTTTTGACAGCGGCGTCAAGGGCGAAACCGTCACCGTCGCCGCCACGGGAACTTGGATTGATTTCGTGAGCTTTGTCTGCACGATGGTCAGCAGGTTGTTGACCGTCCAGTAAAGCGCCAGCCCCGCCGAATAATTGTAAAGGAATACCAGGAACATCAGCGGCATGTAGCGCATCATCTTTGCCTGCGCGGGGTCCATGCCCGGTGCCGGCGGCGTGAGGTGCGACTGCCACAGCATGGACGCGCCCATCAGCAGCGGCAGCAGGTTGAACGGAAAATCAATCCCCGGAATCATGAACAGCGTGTCCGGCTTCGACAAATCGGCGACCCACAGGAAATGCGCGCCGCGCAGTTCAATCGCACTGCGGATCATAGTGAAAAAACCAATGAACACGGGCGTTTGGATAAGCATCGGCAGACAGCCGCTCATCGGGCTGACCTTGTTTTTCTTGTAAACTTCCCACTGCTTCTGGGTGAATTTTTGCAGATCGTCCTTGTATTTTTCCTTGAGCGCCTTCAGTTCCGGCGCGAGTGCTTGCATCCGTTTCATCGAGCGCGTGCTCGCCGCCGTCAGCGGCCAGAACAAAACTTTAATGATGACCGTAATCAGCACGATGACCCAGCCGTAACCCAGCGTCGTCATGTCGTGCAGCCAGTTCATCGTCAGCAGCAAACCTTTGGCAAAAAATCCGAAGAAGCCGAACTGCATCACGAGGTCGGCCTTGTTGTTGAACTCCTCGCCGATCAGCGCCAGCGCCCGGTATTCCTTCGGCCCGGCATAAAACGTGATCTGCCGCTCGACTGATGAATTGGCCGTGATGGTCTGCGCCGGATAAATCAACGCCGTCTGGATGCCCACCGGCGGCGCGGTCGGAATCTGGTTGTCCAGCGTCAGCGACGGCAAATCCACTGGCAGCGCGATGATTCGCTGCGCCGGCTGTTTCGGCATCGCGATCAACGTGAAAAACTGGTTGTGCACCGCCGCCCAGACGACATTGCCCGCGCCGGCTTCGAAAACCGTTTTGGGAACGCGGGGAAAGAAAAAGAGCGCCGTTGTGCTCTTGCTGAAATAGGACGCTGTGCAATCCTGCGGCGTGTTGGTGCCGTTATACCACATGGCGCCGAGATACAGCCCGTTGTCGTCCGGGCCCATCGGCGTTGCGGTGCCGATGATCCATTGTTGCGCGGGCAGCGCGACCGGCTTGTCCGAGGAATTTTCCAGCCGCACTTCCGCGTTGACGAGATAATTGGAACTGACGTGAAAATCCTTCACCAGCCGCAGACCGTCGGGCAAAACTTTTTCCGCGCGCACGCCGTCGGCGGTTTGCTTCAAAACAAAATTGCCGTCGCCGACCAAACTTGGGTCGCCCAAAATCGTCAGCACCGGCACGGGTGCGTGGGCGTTCAACGTGGCGACACCGTTGGTTGCCACTTCTTTTTTCCAGCGGAGCGACGTGCTGTCGGGATATTTACTCAACTTGACCGACTGCAAGCCGCCGCCACGCGATGTGAAGGTGTAAATGGCGTCGGTGTTCGTGAAGCAGATCAAATGTTCCGGCGCGGTGGTGTCAAAGGCAACCACGCCAGTCTGGACACTTGACGGGTTTGTCGCGTTGTCCAGCGGGCTTGAAGGATTGGTCGTGCTGGAAGTGGTCGCCGAAATCGAATTGGTGATGACGACGTGATGATTCGCGGCATATTGCGCCTGCTGCTGCGCGAACTTGTTTTGCTCGAAAACCCAGACGCCAAACAAAATGGCGCAAAGCGTGATGACAATGATGCCGGTGCGATCCATGAAAAATTAGTGGGTGGGTTTGGAAAAAATTCCGAATTCAGGAACCGGGTCGTGGCCGCATTCGGCCCACGGATGACAGCGGCAAATCCGTTTCGTGGCCAGGAGGCTTCCAGCCAGCGCGCCACGCGTTTGCACGGCTTCCACCGCGTATTGCGAACAGGTGGGCGTGAAGCGGCAGCCGCCGGTCGAACCGAAGAGAAAAACCTGTGCGGGCGAGATCGTCCAGCGATACGCACGAACGGCGGACACCAAAATATGTTGGGCTGGATTCACGGTTGTTTCAGCAAACCGGCGCGTTTTAACGCCGTCAAATAATCCTTCTCCACTTCTGCAAATGCGCGTCCGGCTATCGAATTTCGCGCGATCAAAATGATTTCCACCGGCTGCGCCAGTTCAAATTGATGTTGCCGGAAACTTTCCCGCAACAACCGCCGGGCGCGGTTGCGTTGCACGGCACCACCGATTTTTTTGCTAGTGACCACGCCCAGTTTCGGTTTCGCCCCGTCCGGCAGCCGCTGCCAGTTGGCGATGAGACAGCCGACCACGACCCGCTGGCCCTGCTGCCGGATGCGCGCAAATTCGCCGCTCTGCTCGATGCGCGAGGAACGGCCCAGGCGTTTCGGCGTTTCAGCGGGCGCGGGCACGCGAAATCAAACCGGCGTCAGGCGTTTGCGGCCGTTGCGGCGGCGGTTGGCCAGCGTGGCCTTGCCACTCTTGCTCGAATTGCGGTTAAGAAATCCGTGCTGGCGTTTGCGGCGGATCTTCGACGGTTGATACTGGCGTTTCATAAATTCAATTTCATGCGCTTAGGCGCTTTATTCCGGTTTAACGGAGCGGGAGAGGTTAGCAATGAAACACCTCGTGTCAAGGCGCGGTTGACGTGGGCATTGTATCAGGTTTAAAGCCCTGAACTAAATCTTCCAGTGGCAATTCTGTCCGGCATGGTCTGAATTGAGGCATGCCTGCGCGGGCCCATTCTGGCCGCTCGCATCACTCTTCCAGCGTCGCGTCCAGCGAAACCTTCGCATTGAGCAGTCGTGAAATCGGGCAGCCGGCCTTCGCGCCGTCCGCGATGGCGTTGAACTGCGGCGAATCAATGCCGGGGACTTTCGCCGTCATGTTCAGGTGCGATTCCGTGACGGTGAAGCCGGCGTCGGTTTTGTCCATCGTGATGGTCGCCGTGGTGTGGATGGTGTCGGGCGTGAAGCCGGCCCGGCCCAGCTCCGCCGCGAACGCCATCGAGAAACAGCCCGCGTGCGCCGCCGCGATGAGCTCCTCGGGATTCGTGCCCACGCCGTTCTCGAAGCGCGTGCTGAACGAATATTGCGTCTCCTTGAGCGTGCCGCTCTCGGTGGAGATGCTGCCCTTGCCGTTTTTCAAATTGCCCGACCAGACCGCCGATGCTTTGCGTTTCATAAATTCCTTTGGTTGGCCGGAACGTGGATTCGCCCGGCGCAAAGGACACTAACGCTGGTTGGGGAGAATCTCAAGTTGCGCCGCGCCGGCCACCGCGCATCATGTTGCGCCGGCAAAAACGGGCTTTGCGCCAGGCGGACAGAGTTACCGTGGCACCAGCCATGAAATTGCTTCCGGTCAGGATGAAAAATGTGGTGTTGTCGTTTGTGAAATAATTTTGAGGACTCACTGCCGCGCAAACCCTGAACGGCCTTTAATAATCCATTCCCGATTTCTCCGACCGCTGCCGGGTATTCCCGGACGGCTTTTCCGGGGTCGGGAAGCCAATTTTCGGGTTCCCGAAGGCATTTTACGAGTTCCCGAAACCATTCCGGGGGTTCCCGAAATGATTCTCCGTGTTCCCGGAATGATTTGGGGAGTTCCCGGAATCATTCCGAGAAACCGAAAAATGATTCCGGGAACACGCGGAATCGTCGGGAATGCCCAATTTTTCATCAAAACAGCCAGAAAATGACAAAAACGAGCTATTTAAGATGTTCCGACGGCTTGGCTGTATAAAAAGAGACACCTCGCGGACGGTGTCGGGAAAAAGCGGGCTTGCCGCCGGGGCGGGCGGAGTTACAGTGGCCCCAGCCATGAAAACGCTTCCGGCCAAGGCAAAAATCAGCGGACGTCCTATGAAAACAAAACTCCACATATTCTTCGTCACTCTGGCCATGCTGACCGGCATTCATTTTGGGTTCGCGCAAGTCACGAATCTGGGCATTGCCCCGGTGGCGGGCGGGCAATCCCTGCTTTATTGGCCGGTGAGCACGACGAATTACGTGTTGCAGACGACCACCAACCTTGCTTCGCCGAGTTGGGTTGCGGCGAGCAATGCGATCACCGTCAATGCCGTGACGGTGACGAACTCCGGCGCGGTGGGTTGTTTCCGCTTGCTCCAATCCACCAATCCCCTTGGCATGGTGCTGATCCCGGCGGGTTCTTTTCTGATCGGAAATTACATCGTCAATAATTTCTATAACACTGTCACGAACGACCCTGACATCATGGATGCCAATCCGACGAATGTGTATGTTTCAGCATTTTACATGGACGTGAATCTGGTGAGTTCCAATCAATGGGCGGCGGTTTACAGCTACGCAACGACTAAAGGTTATACCTTTGCCCATGTGGGTTCGGCGGTGGCGGGCAATCAACCGGTGCAGACGGTGAACTGGTATGATTGTGTGGCGTGGTGCAATGCACGGTCGCAGCAGGCGGGCTTGCCGCCATGCTATTACGCAGATGCGGGTTTTACGCGGGTGTATACGAACGCCACGGGCACGAGTGTTTATCTGAACACGGCGAACAACGGATATCGGTTGCCGACGGAAGCGGAGTGGGAGAAGGCGGCGCGGGGAGGCTTGATGGGCAACCGTTTTCCGTGGGGCAATATCATCACTGAAAGCCAGGCCAATTACTACGCCGACCCTGTCAGTCCCAGTTATTATGATTTGGGGCCGTATAGTGGTTTCAACACGAACTTTAATAGCGGCTCACCCTACACGAGCCCGGTGGGGTCGTTTGCCCCGAATGCGTATGGGCTATACGACATGGCTGGGAATGTGAATGAGTGGTGTTGGGACTGGTATGCAGCTCCGCCGTATCCAGCGGGAAGTCCGTATTTGGGGGGAATCAATCCGACGGGAGCGGGGCCAGGATCGGCCGCCCGTGTGTTACGCGGCGGCCTTTGGACCTACTACGCCACCCTCGCGAGGTGCGCCTACCGTGGCGACAGCTATCCGAGCGACTCAAGCTACGCCGTTGGGTTCCGTTGTGTGAGGGGGTTATAGTATTGTTTCTTGGTCTTCCATGAAATTTTCTCGCCCGCAATTCATTTTCTCGGTTTAATCTCCGCCGCATGAAACAAAAAGCTTACGCCGCCGCCGGCGTGGACATTGATCTGGGCAATCGCGTCAAGGCCACGCTGCCGCAATTGCTCGCCGCCACGCATCGCCGCGAGGTGCTCGGCAAGG
>CAZIFP010000193.1:0-5823 GCA_964538105.1 uncultured Bifidobacteriaceae bacterium | reverse complement strand
GCGCTGGGAATCGTCTGGCCGTAGGTCACGGCATTCACGCCCTCGAGCATGTCGCCCTGCGGGCTGTCATGCGTGCCAAAGGCGACGCCACCCGCCCAGTTGGGCTGGTTCAAGGGATATTTCGCCAGCTCATTGGTGACGGAACCGTTGCGGCTGTTATGGCACTCCATGCAGAAGCCGCCGGCGCCGGCGTTGGTGACCGCAGTGCCATCGGAGAGCGTGACATTGTAGCTCATGCGCAATTGATGCGGATTGGAGGCATTATGCGGGTCATGGCACGCCTGGCAGGTAATCGGGAAGTAGGTCGTGTTCGGCGGATTACCCTCGACGGTGTAGGTCGGGTAATTGGTGTTGCTGATGTAGGTCACGATGTTGGTGGAATTGAAATTCCCCCAGATAATGTTGGCCGGATACTGGTTCTGCAGCGACATGCCGCCCGCCGTGGCCCAACCCACAAAGCCGGGAGCGTCGTGGCAGCGGACGCATTGCGGGCGGCTGATGCCGGAAGGGGTCCGCGAGGCTGCGGCATGGAGCGAGTTGTTCCACTCCGCACTATAATAATGGTTGTTCAGGTCGTCATGGCATTGCGAGCAGTCGCCCGCCGCGTAGTTGACGGAAATGGCGTTGGTGTTGCCGACCACACCCTGCGAGAACAAATGCTGGCTGCCGGGGCCGTGGCAGTTTTCGCACTGGATGTTTCCGAGGTTTTGCACCGCCGTCGGCATGTTGGCCCAGTTGTTGGTGTTCAGCGTGGGCGGAAACACCCAGCCGTATTCGGTCGCCACATCGTCAAAGCCGCCGTTGACGGCAAAGGAATTGGTGTCATAGCCAACGGTGTGGCATTGGATGCAGCTCTTGCTGTAATGGCTGCTTTCCAGGCCGTTGATGGCGAGGGTGAAGAACGAGGCGTGCGGCGTGTTGGTATAGGTCGGATAGATGCTCGGCGCACCTGAAAACTGGCCGCTGTGGCAGGCGGCGCAAGTCTGGAGGCCAAGGTAGGTGGCCGCAGTGACATTGATCGAGAGATTGGTCGAGCCGCTGCCCACGGTGGTGATGGTGGCATTGACGGTGTATTGTCCGACTTCGTCCGGGCGGAAAAAGGTGCGACCCGCGAGTTGATAAGCCGGGGTGCTGCTCTCACCGGTGAAACGATCCGACGTGTTGAACAGCGGCACGTTGGCGCCCAGCGGCGAGTTGGTCAATACCGCCGCCGATCCGGCCGGCGTGGTGAGCGACCAGGTGACGCCAACAATGTTGGACGGCGCAATGGCGGCATTCACCATGGCGTCCAGATAGGCCGGTTCGCCAAGGGCGATGGTCGTTAGGCCGCCGCCAAACTGCGCGAGCGGGTTCGTCAGCCCGTAGGTTGCGATTTCCGTCTGCGTCAGCGGACGCAGGGTGAGTGATCCGCTCAAGGCTGGTGCCGCCGCCTGGATTGCGGTGAGACTGCCGAGCAATGTCAGACCAGCCGCCGCAAAGCAGGCCGACATTTTCCAATATGGATTTTTCATTTTCATTATTTTGGTTTTGTTCTGTTAATTTCGCCGCCGTAAATTTTTTGTCATGCCGTCGCGCCCAACGCCCAGCCCGGTGCGATCTCAACCGTTTCCGGGGCGCGTTTTGCCGACGGCGAATCAAATCGTTTCATCAACTCCACCGCGTGGTGGTCAATGATCGCATTGCAAAGTGAAAGCTCCTGCTCGCGGTTCTTCGTGTTCTCGCGGACGACCGCTTCCAGGTCGTCAATGTCGTAAAGAAAAACGTTCGGCAGTTCCGCCACCGCCGGGTCAATGTCCCGCGGCACCGCGATGTCCACCAGCACCAGTGGCCGGTTATGGCGCGCGGGCAAAATCTTCGCCACATCCTCGCGCCGCAAAACGATTTCCGGGCTGCCGGTTGAGCTGACCAGAATGTCCGCCTCGGTCAGCGCCGCCGCCGAATCCTCGATGCGCACCGCGCGCCCGCCGAATTCCGCCGCCAGCTTTTCCGCGCGCTCCACCGAGCGGTTGGCCACCAGCACGGTTTTCGCGCCGCGTTTGGCGAGATGCTTCACGCAGGCCTCGCCCATTTTTCCGGCGCCTAAAATCATCACCGTCTTCGCGCTCAAGTCGCGGTCGAACACTTTTTCCGCCAGTTCCACCGCCACGCTGCCGACCGAAGTCGCGCCACGACCGATGGCCGTCTCCGTGCGGATTTTTTTCACGACCCGGCAGGCGTCCTGAAACAGGCGGTTCATTTTCTTGCCGGTCAAGCCCGCCGCCTTCGCCGCCTCATAGGCGTTTTTGACCTGGCCGGTGATCTCCGTCTCGCCGATCACCATCGAGTCCAGCCCGCTGGCCACGGCAAACAGATGCTGCGCCGCCGCCGCGCCTTCCTTGACATAAAGATAGGGGGTAAAATCGAGGTCGGAGTTGGTCAATTCCCGGAACAGCCGCAGCACCGTCCCGTGAATCCAGGGCGACACGCCGTAAATCTCCACGCGATTGCAGGTCGAAAGCAGAACCACCTCCGAAAGATTGCCAAGCAATTTAAGGCGACAGCCGCTGCACTGGAGGCGAGCGCGCGACACCGCGAGCTTCTCCCGCAACTCCACGGGCGCGGTCCGGTAACTCAATCCTGCCACAAAAATTTGCATATCTGGCTTAATGCTGGTTTCGACTATCTGCGATGACTCTAAAATGATGGGTAAAATCCTGCTTGCCGTTTTTTGGCATTCACTTTGCGCCGATTGCACTGAACATTACGAGTAATCACATGAATGCTTCCAGTTAGTTTAGGTTAAGGCGAGTCGCTGCTGGTTTTGGACAGGTCTTCCGTGACGGTTTCGAGCGGGTGCTCGTGCGCCTGAAGTTCCACGGAAATCCTGCCGTCGAGGCACGCCGTGTTCAGCGGATAAACCTCGGGATCGAAGATGACGCCGTAGAAATGCCAGACGACGATGGCGAGGCAAGCCAGCACCGCCTCGTAATAATGGATCGTCGTCGCCACCGTCACGATCCACCGCGGCAGATGCTGTGTCACATCAATTTTGAACCAGATGGCCAGACCGGTCGCGCCCATGATGATCGTGCCCCAGACGACCGCCCAGTATTCCATCTTTTCGGCGTAACCGAAGCGGCCGATTTTTGGTTTGTCCGGGGACAACCCGGTGAGATAGCGCACGGCCTGGAGGACATCCGCCAGATCTTTTTTCACCGGGAACAAATCCGCCACCAGCTTCCGTCCGTCGCGCGTCGTCAAAAGGTAGATCAGATGATACGCGCCGATGAGCAGCATCACGATGCCAGCAATGCGATGCGTCCAGCGGCGGAACGGTTCGCTGGAGCCGAGCAGCTTGGCCAGGAACGAATCCGGAAATTTGAGCGCAAATCCGGTCAGCGCCAGAACGATGAAACTTCCAGCCAAAATAAAATGCTGCCAGCGCTGCGACACCGTCATCCGCACCACCGGCCGCACCGATGTGCGGAGGCGCGCGGACATTTTTTTGAGAAACAACGTCACGTTGTGCGCCAGCATCCCGCCGATCGTGAGAAAAATCAGCGCGAGATAAATCCGCCGCACCCAGTGGTTCAAGCGGCCGCCGAAATCCGTCCCGCCGGCCTCGCCGTCCGGGGCCACGTGGATTTTGCCCAGGGAAAATTCCCGGTTCGCGCCCGGATGACATTTGCCGCAGGTCTCGACGAGATGGATTTTATTGATCGTTGAATTCGTGTCGGACGACGGCAGGATTTTGTGGAAGCCGTGGCAGCTCGCGCAGTTGGCCGCCACCGTCGAACCGTATTGGCCGGCGAGCCCATGGTAACTTTCAAAAAAAGTTTTCACGCGGTCGTCCGGCAGATTGTATTTGGTGTTCAACCGCTCCGAAGCATGGCAGCGGCTGCAGACATCCTCGGAAATCGTCATCGCCGAACTGCTCTTGAGCGACCGGATTTTATGTTCGTCGTGGCAGCCGGTGCAGGTCGGCGCGTCGTGTGAACCGGCCAAGACGGCCTTGCCATGCACGCTCAACGCCCAGTCACGCGCCTCCTTGTCGTGACAGGCGCCGCAAGTTTCCGCCTGCCGCATAAAATAAATCGGCGAGGCCGGCGAGTCGCTGGAAGCCATCTCGTGCGAATCATGACAGTCCTGGCAGGTCGCCGCGTCGTCGTGTCCGGCCTTGAGCGCGAGGCCGTGGACGCTGGCATTAAAACTTTCCGTCTGACGCGCATGACAGGCCGCGCAATTCACCGGCGCGACCGGCTGGTTGTCGTCGGGATGTTTGTTGGTGATGTCCGCGTGGCAACTGATGCAGGCGTTGGTCGTGTGCGCGGACAATTTCAATTTTGCCGCGTCCACGAACAGCGATATGGCTTTGCCCGCCGAGTTGGTTTTGAAGAGCGTGTTGTCGCCGTGACAATCGAGGCAGTCGCTGTTCTTCAAGCCGGCGCGTGCCGGAACCGCCGCAAGCAGCAGCCACAGCGCAAACCACAGGCAAGAACCGCATTTCATACTCCAATTTTCCACCGGCAGCCCGGAGAAAACTCCACCTCCCTTGCCAACTACTTGACAATTTTTGAAGCCGGAAACCGCATTCTGTGCCGGCTAATGGATGAATCAATACGACGTTCCGGTTTTCCCTGGCGATGATGCGGTGACGGCGCGAAAGCCCGGCGGCTGAAAAGAAATTCGTGGCATTTCACAAAATTCGTGTCTTCATTTCCGCATGAACATTCAAGTGGCGGTGCTCTGCGACGCGGCGAACGAGGACAGCGGCAAGCTCAACCTGCTCGGCGCGTTCGACACCATCTATGCACCGCAGATGCCCGCCGTGCATCCGCAATGCTCCGTCGCGCTGCGCGTCACCTTCATGTCCGGCGAAGAGGGTGAGCGCAAACTGAAGCTCAACTTCGTCAACGGCGACGGCCGCGCCATCATGCCGGCCATCGAAATGCCGGTGTCGGTCGCGCTGCCGGACGACGTGCATTTCGTCACGCGCAATTTCATCGTCAACATCCAGCAGTTGAAATTCGCCGAGGCCGGCCTGTATTCCGTGGACATCCGGCTCGACGACAAATCGCAGGGCAACATTCCGCTGTCGGTCAAGCTGGTGGAAGCCCCGGCGGCGTGATTTTTCCTGTCCCGGCAAAATTTGGGAATTGAAGTTTCCGCATTTTGTCAAATAATTCACCGTCATGAACGAACCAATTTTGCAGCTAGATCTGCCCGGCATCAAAAAAGTCCGCTCCGGCAAAGTCCGCGAAGTCTTCGACCTCGGCGACCGCTTCCTGCTCGTCGCCAGCGACCGCATTTCCGCCTTCGACGTCATCATGCCCAACGGCATTCCGCGCAAGGGCGAGGTGCTCACGCAGATTTCGCATTTCTGGTTCGAGAAATTTGCCGCGCTCGTGCCGAACCACCTGCTCGCCAAAGCGGATGATCCGCTGCCGAAAAATTTGCAGCCGTTCGCCGACAAGCTTGCAAAGCGTTCGATGATCGTGAAGAAAGCCAAGCCGCTCGCCATCGAATGCATCGTGCGCGGCTACCTGTCCGGCAGCGGCTGGAAGGAATACAAAAAATCGCAGACCGTCTGCGGTATCAAGCTGCCCGCCGGCCTGACCGAATCCGCCGAGTTGCCGGAGCCGATCTTCACGCCGTCCACCAAGGCCGAGGCCGGGCATGACGAAAATATTTCGTTCGAGGAAGCCTGCAAGATTGTCGGCACCGAACTCGCCACGCAGGCGCGCGACCTGAGCCTGAAGATTTACAAGGCCGGACGCGATTATGCCCGTCAGCGCGGCATCATCATCGCCGACACGAAATTTGAATTCGGCCTGTTCGAGGGCA
>CAZIFP010000192.1:0-5862 GCA_964538105.1 uncultured Bifidobacteriaceae bacterium | reverse complement strand
CGCAGTTGTTCGGCGACCGCGCGGTCATCGCGAACGCGACGGGCTGCTCCTCGATCTATGGCGGCAACCTGCCGACCACACCTTACACGACGAACAAATGCGGCCGCGGACCGACGTGGTGCAACTCGCTGTTTGAGGACAATGCGGAATTCGGCCTGGGTTTCCGCGTCTCGATTGACAAGCAGAAGGAATTCGCCGAGGAACTGCTGAAAAAACTTTCGGCGAAAGTCGGCGACGAACTGGCCATCGCCATTCTCACGGCGGATCAAAGCGACGAGGCCGGAATTTACGATCAACGCGAACGCGTCGTGGCGCTGAAGGCGAAACTGAAAGACATTGATTCGCCCGAAGCAAAATCATTGCTGGGCGTTGCCGACCAGCTCGTGAAGAAGAGCGTGTGGATTCTCGGCGGCGACGGTTGGGCCTACGACATCGGCTACGGTGGTTTGGATCACGTCCTTGCCAGCGGCCGCAAGGTCAACGTGCTGGTCATGGACACGGAGGTTTATTCCAACACCGGCGGCCAGATGAGCAAATCCACGCCGCGCGGCGCGGTCGCGAAGTTCGCAGCCGGCGGCAAACCGGCGGGCAAGAAGGATCTCGGCCTCATCGCCATGAGCTACGGCAACATTTACGTCGCCAGCGTCGCGATGGGCGCGAAGGACGAGCATACGCTCAAGGCGTTCATCGAGGCGGAATCCTTTCCCGGACCGTCGCTCATCATCGCCTACAGCCATTGCATCGCGCACGGCATCGCGATTGACACCGGCGTCGGCGCGCGGCAGCAGAAGCTCGCGGTCGAGTCCGGCCAGTGGCTGCTCTACCGCTACGACCCGCGCCGGGCGGAACGAGGCGAGAATCCGTTGCAGGTGGATTCCGGCGCGGCGAAGTCGCAGGTGAAGGATTTCATGCTGACGGAAAACCGGTTCAAGATGCTCACCAAGAGCAAACCGGAGGACGCGAAGAAGTTCTTCGCGCAATCGCAGTCCGATGCCGACCGGCGCTGGAAATTCTATCAATTCATGGCCGCGCGCGACACGAAGGTGGAAAACGCGCCGGTGCCCGCGCCCAAGCCGACGACTGCGGTGGACGCATAAAAATTAACTGGAGAAAAATATTATGGATCTGACCACAAAATATCTCGGACTGAAACTGCGTTCCCCGCTGGTGGTTTCCGCGTCGCCGCTGTCGGAAGACATTGACAACCTCAAGCGCATGGAAGACGCCGGCGCGTCGGCCATCGTGCTATATTCGCTGTTCGAGGAGCAGTTACGCCAAGACCGGCTGGAATTGAACAAGAACCTGCAACAAGGCACGGAAAGTTTTGCCGAGGCGCTGACTTACTTCCCCGAGGCCGACGAATACAAGCTCGGCCCGGAGGAATACTTGAAGCACATCACCGCCGCAAAAAAGGCGACGCGAATTCCAATCATTGCCAGCCTGAACGGTTCGTCCGTCGGCGGCTGGACCGAATACGCCAAGCAGATCCAAAAGGCCGGCGCGGACGCGCTGGAGCTTAACATCTATTATATCCCGACGGACATGAATTTGGCCGGCGAGGCGGTCGAGGACACTTACATCAACATTTTGAAGGCGGTGAAATCCGAGGTGACGATTCCAGTGGCGGTGAAGCTGAGCCCGTTCTTCAGCAACTTCGCCAACATGGCCAAGCGCCTCGACCAGGCCGGCGCGAACGGGCTGGTGCTGTTCAACCGGTTTTACCAGCCGGACATCGAACTGGAATCGCTCGAAGTGAAGCCGAATATTTTGTTGAGCACGCCGATGGCGATGCGTCTGCCGTTGCGCTGGATCGCGCTGCTGCATGGGAAATTGAACGCCAGTCTGGCGGCGACCAGCGGCATCCATCGCGCCTCCGACGCGCTTAAGATGCTCATGGCCGGTGCGGACGTGACAATGCTCTGCTCGACCATCATCCGCCACGGCATCCCGCAGATCGCCATGATCGAACGCGACCTGGTGGACTGGATGGAAGAACACGAATACGAATCGGTCAGCCAGTTGAAGGGCAGCTTGAGCCAGAAAAACTGTGCGGAACCGGCGGCCTTCGAGCGCGCCCAATACATGAAGGCGCTGACCGGCTACACGCTGTCGCCGGCGTAAATTTTTTAGATGATGGCACTGGCGCTGAAGAATTGAACTAACAGATGCGCGGCAATTGCTCGCCGCTGGGCATGTCCAAAATCCGGCTCACACCGAGGGCGCCCTTCAAAGTCACCAACGGCGCGGCTTTTGCCACGACGGAACCAATGAGCGCCGCGCCGGCGGAAACTTCGTGGCGGCGGAGAATTTCCAGAGCGCGTTCGGAATCTTTCGCCGGAACAATTGCAATGAATCTCCCTTCGTTTGCGACGTGCAGCGGATCAAGGCCGAGCATCTCGCACGCGGCGTGAACGTCCTCGCGGACGGGAACGGCCATTTGTGCGATGGCAATTTTTACTCCGGCGGCTTCGGCGATTTCATTGAGCGCGCTTGCCAGCCCGCCGCGCGTCAGATCGCGCAGGCAGTGGATTTCGATTCCGGCTTTTATCAAATCCAAAACCGGTTCGTGAACCGGGGCGGAGTCGCTTTCAATCGTGGATTCAAATTGCAAGCCTTCGCGCACAGCCATGATCGCCATGCCGTGCCGGCCCAGATCGCCGCTCACCAAAATTGTGTCACCGGGCTGGACATTTTGCGGAGAAATAATTTGTTCGTGTTCGATGACGCCGATCCCCGCCGTGTTGATGAACAAGCCGTCGCCCTTGCCCTTGTCCACCACCTTGGTGTCGCCGGTTACGATTTGCACGCCGCACTTTTTCACCGCGTCGCGCATCGCACACACCACGCACCACAAGGTTTCCATCGGCAAACCTTCCTCGATGATGAATCCGCAGCTCAAATACAGCGGCTGCGCGCCGCTCATCGCCAGATCGTTCACCGTGCCGTGAACCGCCATCGAGCCGATGTCGCCGCCGGGGAAAAAAATCGGCCGCACGACATAGGAATCCGTCGTCATCGCCAGCCGGCCGGGCGGAACGGTGAATTGCGCCGAGTCGTGGCGTGTGTCGAGAATGGGATTGGAGAAAGCTTTTCCGAAAACGTCTTCAAGCAGCCGGTGCATCAGTTTTCCGCCGCCGCCGTGCGCCATCAAGACGTGCGGATACTGGGAAATGGAAATCGGGCAGGAGGCGCTGAAATCTGGTGATTTCATTTTGCTCCCGCCATTTCTTTCATGTCATGACGCCGATACCGATAGTAAGCTGCGCATGCGCCTTCGCTTGAAACCATCGTCGCGCCGAATGGATGTTCCGGCGTGCAGCGCGTGCCGAATGCCGGGCATTCGTGCGGCTTTATCAGGCCCTGCAAAATCAGGCCGGCGATACACTCGGCCGGCTCCTCAACGCAATGCTCCGTCAGCTTGAATTTTCTCGCGGCATCGAACGCCGCGTAAGCCATGCTCAAACCGAGTCCGCTTTGTGGAATTTCGCCGATGCCACGCCACTTGCGCGGCACGACCGTGAAAACTTTTTTCACCAGGTCCTGCGCCGGCTGGTTGCCGGCGCGGCAGACGGCGCGCGAGTATTGATTTTCCACCTCCGCGCGACCGGACTCCAGTTGCTGCACCGTCATCAAGATGCCGTGCAAAATGTCCAGCGGCTCGAAGCCGGTGACAACAATCGGCACGCGGTATTTTTCCACCAGCGGAAAATATTCCTCGTAGCCCATCACCGCGCAAACGTGGCCGGCGGCGAGAAACGCCTGCACGCGGCAGTTGGGCGACGACATCAACGCCTCGATTGCCGGTGGCACGAGGACGTGCGAAATCAACAGCGAGAAATTTTCCAGCCCCTTTTTCGACGCCTGAAAAACCGCCATCGCCGTCGCCGGCGCGGTCGTTTCAAAACCGACGCCGAAGAAAACCACCTCGCGCGCCGGGTTTTCCTCTGCGAGCTTCACCGCATCAAGTGGCGAATAAACGATGCGCACGTCGCCGCCTTTCGCTTTCACCGCCAGCAAATCCGTGGTGCTGCCGGGCACGCGCAGCATGTCGCCAAACGAGGTAAAAATCACTTCTGGCTGCGCGGCGATTTCCAGCGCCTGATCAATCACCTCCAGTGGCGTCACGCACACCGGGCAGCCCGGCCCGTGGATGAGCGCGATTTGTTTCGGCAGCAATTCATCAATGCCGAACTTCACAATCGCGTGCGTCTGGCCGCCGCAGACTTCCATGATCGTCCACGGCTTCGTCGTGACACGATGGATTTCCGCCGCGAGTTTTTGCGCGAGGCCGCCGTCGCGATATTCATCGAGAAATTTCATGGCGACTTTGCCTCTAGTTCGCTCAGCTCGCCCATCTGTTTCAGATATTCAAAAACTTTCTGCGCCTCGTCCTCGTCCACCTTGCTCAACGCGAAGCCGACATGCACGATGACATAATCACCAACAACCACCTCCGGCACATACGCTAGGCTCGTCTGTTTGACGACGCCGGAAAAATCAATTTTGCCCATACGAGTCAGCGGATCGTCGCCGCTGATGCTCAAAATTTTTCCGGGAATGGCCAGGCACATGATTTTATTTCAAGTTGAGATTGTTTCGCGCCGCAAAAATTTGCCCGAGTGCGATGCCGCCGTCGTTCGGCGGCACGCGTTGATGCCAGTATGGCTGGAATTTTTCCGCGCGCAACCGCGACACGGTGCGCTCGGTCAGATAACGGTTTTGAAAACAGCCGCCGCTCAAAACCACGCGCGTCAGCCCGGATGCCCGTGCCATGGCGACAACCGCCTCGGCCAGCGCGTTGTGGAATTTCGCGGAAATTTCCGCCACGGAAACTCTGCCGTTCACGTCGGTCAAAATCGAATGAACCATCAGCGACCAGTCCAAAACAAGTGACGAGTGACGAGTGACAAGTGGCAGGTCATAGCGCGCATCGGTAGTAAAATCGTCCATCGCGAATTCCAGTTCCATCGCCGCCTGGCCTTCAAACCGCATCTGCTGCCGCAGGTTGACCAGCGACGCGACGACATCAAACAGCCGTCCCACGCTGGAAGTGGAAGGCGAGTTAAACCGGCGTTGCAGCATCCCGCGCAACGTGATCATTTCCACCGGCGGCATTTCGCGGAGCGGCGGCAGGTGGTTCATTTCGAAGGCGGCCTCGCCATACAATTCATAGAGCAAACCCAGCGCGGCCCGGCGCGGTTCCTTCACCGCCTTGTCGCCGCCGGGCAGCCGGAACGGCAGCAAATGTGCAATGCGTTCCACTCCGTTGTCGGTGACGGAAAAAAACTCGCCGCCCCAGATGGTGCCGTCCGGGCCGTAACCCGTGCCATCCCACGCGACGCCCAACGCGGGCAGGGCAACTTCGTTTTCCGCGATGCACGACAGGACGTGCGCGACGTGATGCTGAACGCCAAAATTCTTCTTTCCGCTCTGCTGGGCAAACCGCGTTGACTGGTAATCCGGGTGCAAATCCACCGCGATCATTTCCGGTTCAACGTCGTAAAGTCCGGGCAGTTCGCCGGTCACGCGCCGGAACGCGGCGTTTGCCTGCTCGGTTTCCAGATCGCCAATGTGCTGGCTGAGGAAAACATTTTTCCCGACGGCGAGTGCGACGGAGTTTTTCAGGTGCGCGCCGACGGCAAGAACATTTTGAACTTCGGATTTTGAAGTTTGAATTTGCACCGGCAGCGGCGCGTAACCACGGGCGCGGCGCAGCATCATTTCGCGGCTCGACATCACCCGGATGATGGAATCATCCAGATGGCGGACAATGGGACGGTTATGAACCAGAAAAACATCGGCGATGTCGCGCAGCCGTTCGAGCGCTTCCGTTTCGTCCGTGCAAATCGGTTCGTCGCTCAA
>CAZIFP010000191.1:0-5865 GCA_964538105.1 uncultured Bifidobacteriaceae bacterium | reverse complement strand
GCGCGTCGCGGATCTCGAATTTGTAATGCGCGCCCTGCCCCGCGCCGGGAATGAAAATTTCCCAGACACCGGACGCACCAAGCAAACGCATGGAATGAAAACGTCCGTCCCAATTGTTAAAATCGCCGACGACGCTGACGCGCCGCGCGTTCGGCGCCCAGACGGCGAAGCTCGTGCCGGGAACGCCGTCAATCGTGCGCAACTGCGCGCCGAGCTTGTCGTAAATTTTCCGCTCGTCGCCCTTCCCGAACAAAAACAAATCGGCCTCCCCGAGCGTTGGCAAAAAGGAATACGCATCGCGCGTGCGGCGCGCATGTCCGGCTTTGTCAGTGACGACGAGGTCATAGGCATACACGGCGTTGGCCAATGACGTGACACTCTCAAAAACATCCGTCTTCGGAATCCGTTTCAGCTCGAACTTGGGCCTGTCCTTTTCATGCACGGGCTGGATCTCGACTTTTTCGGCACCGGGCAGCAACGCCCGGACGACCAGGCCGGATTTATCCCCGAGCGGGTGCATTCCGAGCAGCGTGTGTGGAGATTGATGCGTGAGTTCAACCAGGCTGCGCAGTTCATCTTTGGTGAGCAACATAACGGAAAAATTTATAGCAGAGTCTTTTCCCCAAGGCACGGTAAAGCAACGGCAAAATGAAAAATTATGAAAAGTCGCTGAAAGGGTCTGTGGCCGATGATTTCGTCAGTCCACACAAAAAACTCGTCCGGTGGCAGACGCCAAGGAGGTGGAGGTGAGGAACCCCGCTGAAGAGACGTTCTGCCACCGAACAGTTATATTCTTTGCACAGGCCACCGGTGGCCGCCAGCCGTCCTTTGGCGTTTACTTGCCTTTTTTTGCCATGCCATCCGCCCCGGTATCATGGCCCGGCGACCACGCCTCGTTCTCGCACAGTTCAATGCCCGGCTTCAAAAAAGCGATGCGGCGGCCCTTGTAAAGCTTGCCGAGCGCCTGCTTGAACGCTTTTTTGCTCACGCCAAAATTCTGCCGGATGGCGGCGGGCGAACTGTCGTCGTCAAATTCCAGCTTGCCGCCGCTGATCTGGAGCGCGGAAACGATCAAGTTCGTCAGCGGCGCGACGCGTTTGTAGCCGGATGCATCGAGGCTCAAATCAATCTTCCCGTTGGCGCGGACTTCGCGGATGAAACCCTTCAGCTTCGCGCCGGTCTTCAACACCGTCGCCAACTGGCTTTGGTAAAGCAGGCCGCGATGGGCGTTTTCCACGATGGCGCTGTAACCGAGCGGTGTTTTGCCGGTGACAATAAAACTCACCGGCTGGCCGGCGTGATACGCGGCGGGCTCGCGGTTCAGATGCCGGTTCAACCGCGTGCTGGCGAGGATGCGATGCGATTTCAAGTCGAGACCAACATAAACCACCACCCAGTCGCCGACGCGCAGGGGAAATTCCTGTTCACGAAACTGCACCAACAAATCCTTGGCCAGCCCCCAGTCCAGAAACGCGCCGACCTGCGGATGGACGTTGATGACTTTCATGTAGCCGAACTCGCCGACCATCGCGTGCGGCGTCTCGGTGGTGGCCACGAGCCGGTCTTCCGAATCGCGATAGACAAACACGTCGAGCTTTTGTTTGGGCGCGAGATTTTTCGGGATGTAGCGGCCGGGCAGCAGGATTTCGCCAAGCTCGCCGCCGTCCAGGTAAAGACCGGGACTGGATTCCCGGATGATGGAAAGCAGATTGCGTTTGCCAAGGATTGCCATGCGGACAAAGTTTAAACCGGTTGTGGCGGCATCAGGAGCAAAATCGCTCAGCAGCCCGACTCAGAAGGAATTATTCCTTCTGCCCGACCAGCGAGAGCGGCCCGTCAAGTTCGATTTTGACAATGGTGGCGTCAGGATCCATCGCCGCCTCGGGGAGATCAACGATGAGAATGCCGGGCTGGCCGGCCCAGAGCGCCTGCATGAAATGCCGGGATTTCAGTTCGCCGCCACCGACGACGCTGACACGCTTGATCGTATTGCGGATGCCCTTCACATAAACACCGTCGGCCGGACGGTCGTAACAAACCAGATAAAGCACCGTGCGATCCTTGCTCAACAGGCTGGGGCCATAAAAATAATCCTTGGGAATCCCAGCGGTGGTGCCGTAGAGCGCTTCGGCGTTTTTATGCGTCCAGCGGCCGAGACCGAGCAGCACCTGGGTTTCTTCCGGCGTGATGGTGCCATCGCTGCGCGGACCAACATCGAGCAGCAGATTGCCGCTCTGCGAGGCGCATTCGGTCAGCAGGCGCACAATCTGCCGGACCGATTTGAAGTTGTGATCCCGTTTCTGGTAGCCCCAGGAATCGTTGACGGTCATGCACAACTCCCACGGACCGGTTGGCGCGATCACAGGCAGTGCTTGTTCCGGCGTCTGATAATCGCCATAGCCCTGCATGCGGCTGTTTAAAATGACGCCCGGATCCCACTGCTTAAGGAGCTGGCGCAACTCGGCCATTTTCCACTGTGCGGCCGAACGCTCCCAGTCGCCGTCAAACCAGAGCAGATCCGGGTGGAAACGCTCGCATATTTCCTTGAGCTGGGCATCATGGAAAGCCAGAAACCGCTGCCACGCCGCCGGGTTTTCCGGCCCCTGCGGGTAAGAAAACCGGTTGGTGCGATCCGACGCGGAAACTCCATTTTCATTGAGCACGCTGGCGTAATCCGGATGCGACCAGTCCAGATGCGAGAAATATAATCCCACCTTCAGTCCATTCGTGCGCAGAGCTTCGCAGTAGGGACTGATCAAGTCGCGCCCGGCGGGCGAAAAATCCTTCGCATTGAATTTGCTTTGGGCGGTGTCCCAGAGTGCAAAACCGTCGTGATGCTTGGACGTGAGGACGGCATAGCGGGCACCGGCGGCCCTGAAGAGTTCCGCCCATTTTTCCGGATCGTAATTGGCGGCGGTAAACGTGCTGGCCTGATTGGTATAAGTCTCATAGGACATGTCACCAGTGTGAAACGCCCACGACTCGCTGCCCTTGCCTTCGGAATAAATGCCCCAATGAATGAAGATGCCCAGGCGCGCGTCCGTGAACCAAGTCATGTCCGACTTGTCGGTGAGCACCGGCGGCTTGACCTCGTCGGCGCTAGAGCGGCTGGTGCTGGAAAATAAAAGCAAGGCAACCCCGGCCGCCGCGACCAGCAATTCTTTGGACACCCACAGCACTGAATTTGTGAATCTAGGGTTCATAAGATTTAACCGGGTCATTGTAAACGGCAACAATGCAACATGGATGGCGGCGGCAAATTCCCGGCGTTGAAAATCAATTTGGCGTCACAGTGATGACCTCCCAGGAACCCCAGTCATTCCAGTCACCACCGTCCGCCGCTTCCATTTCCGCGCCCATGCGATCCTGCTCGGCGATTTTATTGTCGGCGACAATCTGGAGATAATTCTGATATGCATCCGGCGTGCCGAGAAACGCCCGGTTGTGCGCCACATCCGGAAACACGTAATAGGTCTTGCCGTTGCGCACGACCGTGGTGATTTTGCCCGGCGGCAACGCCTTGAGCTTTTGTTCCTGCTTGGGCGTGGCCGGTGTGATCACCTTGAAACCGGCGGCGGTGAGGAAGTTTTCCGTGTGCTTCGTAGTGGCGCAACCAACGGCCAGCAGCAGCAACGTGACGCAGGTGAACAATTTGACCGGATTCAGAAATGGCTTCATATATTTCGTTGTTAAGCGACGGTGACGGGCAATTGTTGATGGACGGGCCGCCGGAGTCAACTCATCCGTGGAAACTACTGGAAATTTGCAGCTTAATTGTCCGGCCTGAAGCAACCGGAATGTCGTTTGACTTTTCTGGAGTCACATGCTTGTTTTATAACCTGACGAAAAGCCATTTTAAAATAAAAAAAACGAAAGGATTTTTCCCATGAAAACGATTCGTCCGGTTTCACTGGCCAAGGGATTCTTCCCGGCCTTTTTTCTATTTCTGTCACTCGCATCCGCTGGTTTCACGCAAACCGTTCCCGTCGTCACCATTCAGGCGACGGATGTCCAAGGCACCTGGGCCGGCGACCCCGCCGTCTTCACCGTCATCCGGTCCGGTGATTCCACGCCGACGCTCAACGTGTATTGTTGCATCAGCGGCACCGCCACCAACGGCGTGGACTACCAGAGCATCGGCAATTTTGTCTCGCTTCCCGCCGGTGTGCTTTCCAATACCATTGTCATCAATCCAATCAATCTGGGCCAGACGGACACCCGGACGGTCACGGTGGATTTGTGCCCGTCGCCGCTCTTGAATCCGGTCAATTATTCCATCGGCTTTCCTAGCAGCGCGACGGTTTACATCACACCGGCTGGCGTCACCAATCTCCCGCCGGCGGTCACCATCGTCAATCCAACCAACGGCGCGGTATTCACCGCGCCCGCCAACATTTCGCTGATTGCCAAGGCCGCCGACCCGGATGGCACGGTCACAAACGTGGAATATTTTTCCGGCACGAACGACCTGGGCCGGGGATTTCAGGTTGTGCTCGATCCGCCGGGTGTGAATGGCGTGACGGGGCTGGTTTATTTCATGAACTGGCAAAACGTGCCGGCTGGTGTCTATTCGCTGACCGCGGTGGCAACGGACAATGGCGGCCTCTCGACTACTTCCGTCCCCCCGGACATCATCACGGTTCTGTCCACCAACCTGCCGCCCGTCGTGCGAATCACCAGTCCGCCCAACGGCGCCGTTTTCCGCGCGCCGGTGAACATTCCCATCTTCAGCTACGCCGCCGACTTTGAAGGCTCCGTGACGAGCGTTGAATTTTTCGCCGACAGCAACAGCCTCGGTTTCGGTCATCAGATAGCCGCCCTGCCATCGCCGCTCTCACCTGGCGCGGTGGTCACGCCAGCAAACTTCTGGGAACTGACCTGGACCAATCCGCCCCCCGAAACCAACATCAGTCTGACCGCCGAGGCCACCGACAACAGTGGCGCGTCCACTGTTTCCGATCCGGTGCATGTCAGCGTCCTGCCGCCGTTGCCGCCGCCAACCAATCGGCCATCCGTCGTCAGCATCGTTGCCACCGACCCGCTGGCCATTGAAGGCACGAACTGCTGGCCGTGGCTCGGCCTGCCCGTCGCCAGCCCGACTTGGAGCAACTGGCTCGCGTCCGGTGTCACCTGGCGGTTCTTCACCAATTGCGGGCCAAAGGATGCCACCTTCACCGTGTTCCGATTTGGCGCAACCAATGACGAACTCGACGTGGCCTACGCCATTGGCGGCACCGCCACCAACGGCATTGATTACGTCACATTGCCCGGCCTCGTGACCATCCCGGCCGGCGAACGCCGCGCGGACATCACGGTCATGCCGCTCGACGACGGAACGCCGGACATCAACAGCACCGTCATCCTCAAGCTGGTGCCTGATGCCACCGGCACCAACTACCTGCTCGGCCTGCCGCAGGCCGCGGCGGCAATCATTCTCGACAGCGGATCACCGCGCGCCGTCAACGGCCTGATGCCGGGTGCGGTGTTCAACATCAGCGCCAACGGCCCGGATGGAGCGTGGTTCCATGTCGAATATTCGACCGACATGATTAACTGGACACCTGTCTGCACCAACCAGGTCGTCAACGGCAAGATTGACTTCGTGGACCCGGACGCCGCGACGAACCCGGCCCGTTTCTACCGCACCGTGCCCGAAGCCGGCCCGCCGCCACAATAGAATGTTGGGCTTGCTACTGGTTTAAGGAATCCCGGCGCGAGGAATTTTGGAACGCAGTTGCCGGGAAAATTAAAACCGGACTCAACCTGCCGAAAGGATCAGTTGCCGGCCGGCGCGGAGATTGGTTGCGACACTTGTTGCGGATGGCCGTGAAGCCGCCACCGCAGGTCACCGGTCATCAAATAGAC
>CAZIFP010000190.1:0-5883 GCA_964538105.1 uncultured Bifidobacteriaceae bacterium | reverse complement strand
GCCGCGATGGCGCGTTCGAGCGGCTGCGTGACGAAGCCGCGCACCAGGTTCGCGCTCGCGCCGACATACACCGTCGTGACCGTGACGGTGGCGTTTTCGCTGCGCGGGTATTGCCGGACGTTGAGCGAGCGGATGGCCTGCAAGCCCGCGATCAGAATGATCAAGCTCACGACAATCGCCAGCACCGGGCGCCGGATGAAAAGGTCCGTGAAAGATTTCATGCGCGGTGGTTCAGCTTTCCGGCGGCTTGGGCGACAATGAAGGTTGCGGCGTGTCCACGTTGTTGACCTGCACGCTGACGCCGTTGTGCAATTTGAAAATGCCCGCCGTCGCCACGCGGTCGCCCGCCTGCAAGCCCGATTCCACGCTGATGAAATCGCCGTGGCTCCGGCCGGTGCGGATGAACTTCTGCTGCACAATCAAATTGGTCACGCCGCCGGCCGTCTGCGGTTCAATCAAAAAAACCGAGTCGCCGTAGGGCGCGCTCAAAATCGCCGTGGACGGAATGGCGAGCACCGGTTTCACGTCCGGCAGTTCCACCTCCGTGCGCACGAACATTCCCGGCCGCAGCAACTGGTTCGTGTTTTCAAACGTCGCGCGCAACGGCACGCTGCGCGTCGCCGCGTCCAGGTCGGGATTGATGGCCGTCAGCACGCCGTCAAATTTCTGGCCGGGATAAGTATCGCTGGTCACCTGCACCGCGAGGCCGGTCTTGAGCTGCGACAATTCCTGCTGCGGCAGCGAAAAATCCACATACACCGGCGTAAGCGATTGCAGCGACACCAGCGGCCGGCGCGCGTCTACCGACGCGCCGACGTTCACCTGCCAGATGCCCAGCCGCCCGTCGAACGGCGCGCGGATGGTTTTCTTTTCAATGGCCGCGCGGATTACGTCGGCGTTCGCTGCGTTCTGTTTGAACGTCGCCTCGGCCTGATCCAGTTCCGATTGGGAAACCGTGTTGCCCGCGCGCAAGGTCTGCGTCCGTTCGGCATTGAGCCGCGACATTTCTGTCATCGCCTCGGCGGAACGCAATTGCGCCTCTTCCGACGAGGTGTCGAGTTTGATCAGCAAATCGCCCTTCGCCACGACCGAGCCGTCCGTGACCGTGATTTCCGCCACCGTGCCCGCCACTTCCGAGGCGAGCGTCACGCCATTCTGCGGGTCCACCGAACCGACCGCGGTGAGCGTGTCCCGCCAATTTTCCTCGTGCGCGACGGCGGACGAAATCGTTTCCGGGGGTGGCACAAAGGCGTTGTTGAATGCGATCATCGCGTGGATCTGCCAAGCCTTGATTCCAGCCAGCACCACAAAAATCGCCGCGACAATTCCCACCGCGATAAAAATTTTCCGTTTCATGATTTTTTGGACCTCGATTTTTTCTTTGCCCCTGCACCCACCAGGAACAATTCCACGACACGTTCGGCGGCCTTACGATTCGCACGAAATCCCGGCATGAGCAAGTGCGCCGTGATGTAAAAATTAGTCTGCCCGTAAAAACCGTAGGCCAGTTCCCAACTGTCAAAACGATTATCCAGTTCGCCCGCCGCCTGCGCGCGCTTGATGAGCGCGTGGATGAACTCCAGGCTGCGCTGGCACTTTTGAAGATGATTCAGGCCCGGCGGAATTTCGCCCGGCGCGGCATACGCGGTGGAAAACGCGATGCGCGTCAGATCGCGGTTGTTATGGAAATAATTGAACAGCGCGACGAGAATTTCGCGAAACTGCCCGCCGATGGCTTTGGGCTTCGCGGCGGCATTTTGAACAACCCGGAACCGGCCGTCGTGCGCCTCGTTGACCAGCGCCTCGAACAGCGCGGCCTTGTCGCGGAAATGATAATACAGCGCCGGCTTGGAGACCTTCGCGTCGCTGACGATCTGCTGGACGGACGTGGCGGCGTAGCCGGCGTTGGCAAAATGCTTCAGCGCCGCGCGCAGGATGTGCTGCCGCGTCTCGGAATGGTTCGTGGCGTGGGCCATAAAAACTTACCGAACGGTAGGTAACAAACGAAAGTTTGTCAAATGAATTTATGGTCGCAGGAATGGCAAGCTTGCAGGATGCAAGCAACGGTTTCTTGTTCCGAAATGCAGACTGTCAGAAATGCGGAAAATTTTCCTGTATTTATTTTGCCGCCGCCGCGTCAGCCGCCGCCGCGCGTTTGGCCATGATGGCGTCCACGATTTTCTTGGCGAGTTCGGGTTTTTCCTCCAGCGCCTTTTTCGCGGCGTCACGGCCCTGGCCAATGAGCGCGCCGTCGAATTGCAGCCACGCGCCCTTTTTATCCACCGCGCCGCATTCGATGCCGACATCAAGGATGCTGCCTTCCTTGTCAATGCCGTGGTTGTAAATAATGTCGAACTCCGCCTCGGCAAACGGCGGCGCGACCTTGTTTTTCACGACCTTGACGCGCGTGTGGTTGCCGTAAACATTGCCGGCGGCGTCCTTGAGCTGGTCTTTGCGGCGGATATCTAGGCGCACGCTCGCGTAAAATTTCAACGCCTTGCCGCCGGGCGTGGTTTCCGGGCTGCCGAACATCACGCCGACTTTTTCGCGCAACTGGTTCGTAAAAATGCACGTCGTCTTGGATTTGGCGAGAATCGCGGTGAGCTTGCGGAGCGCCTGCGACATCAAGCGTGCCTGCATGCCCATCGTGGCCATGCCCATTTCGCCGTCGAGTTCCGCCTTCGGCACCAGCGCGGCGACGGAATCAATGACGATGACATCCAGCGCATTTGAGCGCGCGAGCGTTTCGCAAATCGTCAAAGCCTCTTCGCCGGAATCCGGCTGCGACACGAGCAAATCATCCAGATTCACGCCGAGTTTTTTGGCGTAGCCGGGATCAAGCGCATGTTCAGCGTCAATGAATGCCGCGAGTCCGCCGGCCTTTTGCGCGTTGGCAATTACGTGCAGCATCAGCGTGGTTTTGCCGGAAGATTCCGGGCCGTAAATTTCCACCACGCGACCGCGCGGGATGCCGCCGACGCCGAGCGCAAGGTCAATCGCCAAGCCGCCAGTCGGGATGACCTCGATTTTCACCTGCGCCCTGGCGTCGCCGAGCCGCATGATGCTGCCTTCACCGTAGGCTTTGGTGATGGAGGAAATGGCGGCATCGAGATCGCGGTCGCGGGTCACGGCGGCTTTGGGTTCAACGGTGGATTTTTCGAGGGATTTGTCAGATTTGGCGGCCATAAAATTTGATGGGTGATTGTTGCTGTAACGAACAGCGACGTTAATGAATCGGCCTCGAATAGTCAAACGCGGGATGATCACCGGATTAAGACTGACCACGGTTGGTTTGATGTTTTAATCAGCGCGCCACGGCGGGAAGGGTGGCCGGGTTCAAATTTCATTTCCAACGCTGAATCGGTGAGCAGTTGGAGAGGAGGGGAATTTAAGCCTTCAAAAAATGGCTGCCGTGCGATGAGAGTATGAAGCGCTTGTGAAAGCACGTCGCAAAGATGGATTCTGTATGTGGTGTTTGTGAGGTTTGTTGTTGGGTTTATGTTTTTATTGTGAAAGCCATGGATTCAGGTGAGGTTGCGTTCCGCGATCAATTCCGCCTCCGCCGCCAGCCAATGCTGCACCCCGTGCCCGTCCCGTGAACCTTGGTTCACATAAGTGAAGCAGGCCTTTCTGGCGACTTCGTCCGGTGCCGGGGCAAAATCAATTTCGCTTTTGTTTGCATCTGCAGCACCCGCGACCCTTGCGGCACTGTCAGCTTTCTGGTTTTGATTCTGGCAGTATTTATTGCGATTCATAATGAGAGAACCGTCTGTGCACACACCACGGGTTTTTGCATGTCTTCCAACTGCTTTTTGCCCAGCCCGTGTTAAACCGGGGCTTTCATGGAGTTGAAGTCATTTTTTGAGTGGCTGGTTTCTTCAGGCGGCGTAAATCCTGACACCCGGAATGGAGATAGATCGTGCGTGGGGCTTTTTTCGACCTCCGCCTTGGTCAGCTTCACAAACACCGTTGAGTCGTCGTAACTGATCCGGTCAACTGTGTTCACCGGTATCACCACTTCGTTGCCGGTAAACCGGTGGCCCGTTTTGATGACCAGTTGGACAATCGCCCAGCTTTTGCTGTCCATCACGAAATCACAGACGTGGCCGGTTATGCCATCGCTGCACTTGAGGTGGTAACCATTCACAGCTTGTGTGCTGCGCAGATGCGCATCGGGTTTTTTTGGCTTTGAACCAACCGCCACGTCGCGCTCACCTGCAAAAGGTTTGGCGGGCGTTTCCAAAATTGGAAAACCGCTCATGCCCCACAACCCGTCGCCCAGCCAGTAAAATGGCCAGCCATAATAGCGATGATACTCCTCTTCATATTGCCGGGACACGGGCTTGTGCCATTCGATTGGAGGACTATCCTCAATCTGCTTGCGGGTCAGGTTAACCGTCAAAATCTTGCCCGCCTGGTGAAGACTGCCTAAGGCATGAGGCGAGAGCAGAACCTGGCGGCTCGTCAACCAGGTTCCCGTGTCCGCGACCAGATAACGAACCACCCAACTTTGACCGTCGAAATAAAAATCCTTCACCTGGCCGATGTCTCCATCCGACGCCCCAAGTTTGTTTCCGTAGAGTTGTTTAATGCTTTGTAACATAATTAGTCTTTGATCGAAATTTTGTGAACAGTCTGATTCAAATCCTGCCCAGCAACAGCAGGACAAGCAGAATCACCGCAATCACGCCCAATCCGCCGCTCGGGTAATACCCCCAATTCTTGCTGTGTGGCCACGCCGGAAGCGCGCCGAGCAGCATCAGGATGAGCAACACCAATAAAAAAGTTCCCAACATAATTTTTCTTTCAATTTGCGAACGTGATTCGCTGGTTATTTACCGTTGTTTTGCTCCTGCTGGTCACCGTTGTGATTTTGCTTCTGGCCTTGATTCGAGGCCGGTGGCGTCCAATTTTTCGGATACTGTTTGACCACGGCAGCGTGGTGATTGGCCGGGGAGTCGTGGAAGTCCATCTTCACGGATGGCGAAGTCCGTAGCACGTTGACCGTGACGCCCGGAGGTGCCGGCCGCGCCACCCATGCGTTGCCTTCCCGGTAGGCGTATTGGTTCCGGCTCACGCTGTAATAACATTCATAGTTGGGATAATAAACGTAGTCGTCCTGCGCCGCGAACGCATATCCCCCGCCGCCCGGTCCGTCCACATAACCCACGCATCCGGTCAGGGCGCCGAGGAGCGAAATGCACAACACGAGCCAGACTTGGTTTGTTCGGAGGAAATGATTTTTGCTACTCATAAGATAAGAATAGCCCTGACACACTTCCAGCCGCTATGGGGTGTAACCCTATACCCGATGGATTTTCTATTCCATCGTAGCCAGCAGTTCGTCCAGTGAAACGGTGGCAAAGCTGGTGGCAGAATCGCTCATCGCGTAAGGAATGATGAGTTCACGACCATGCAACAGCGCACCACAGGTATAGACCACATTCGGCACATAACCTTCGCGCTCCGCCTCGTTCGGACACAGAAATGGCTCGCGCAGACGGCGGATGACGCGGGTGGGATCGTTCGAGTCCAGCAGGATGGCACCGATGCAATATTTCCGCATGGCACCGACGCCGTGCGTCAACACCAGCCAGCCCGCCTCGGTTTCAATCGGCGAACCGCAGTTGCCCAGCTTGATGAATTCCCACGGCTGCACGGGCGCGAGCAGGATTTTCGGGTCGGCCCAGAAATGGATGTTCGAGGAAAACATGAGCAGGATGTTTTCGTCGTCCTGACGCGAGAGCATGGCAAACTGCCCGTTGATTTTTCGCGGGAACAACGCCATGCCCTTGTTCTGCACGGCCGGGCCGTTGAGCGTGCTGAACTTGAAATGCACGAAGTCCGGCGTCTCCAGCAATTGCGGCAGCGTGATCTTGCCGT
>CAZIFP010000189.1:0-5924 GCA_964538105.1 uncultured Bifidobacteriaceae bacterium | reverse complement strand
CGCATCCAGCCGACGATGACCTCGACAAAATCCTGCAACGCCGCCGCCAGCGAGCTCGCGGCGAAAAATGTTTCCGCCGAATCACGAAACAAGCCGTCGCGGAAATGTTCCATTTGCGCGGCGGCAATCTGACCGACGCGCTCGCGGGCTTCGGCCGGCAAAAGGTCGCGCCAGCGTTTGCCTTCGGCCTGGAGTTGTTCGTGGAAGATTTTCAAAACATCGTGCTGGAAATTGCCGCGTTCGCGGGCGTCCAGTTCAAAAACCTTACGCTCGTTCGCGTGCAGGCCGGAGCGGACAAAAAACTTGAACGGACATTGCGCAAATTCCTCCAGCCGGCTGACGGAGGATTTCAAAACCGGGCCGTAAAGTTTTTGCGCCAGCGCGGGTGAAAGATTTTCCTTCTCATACGGCTCGCGCAGCGCACCCAGATTTTCCGCGAGTAATTTGAGCGCGGGAAGCTCCAGCAGGCGTTCCCAATTTTTGATTGTTAATTTTGAATTTTTAATTGTTTCCAGCGGCGCGATGAGCTCGTTCGCGTGTTCCGCCTCGCGCCAGTCAAGGTTGGTGGAAACATCTTCAACCTTGAGTTGTGGAAAAACCCGCTGCAACTGCGCGACGAAGGGCGACGGATTCAACATTTTTCCGTCCGCGTTTTGTTTTGAAAACGTGAGCGCCAGCCTTTCATTCGCCCGCGTGCAGGCGATGTAGCCGAGATACCGCTCGCGGGAAATCTGGTCAAACGGGCTGGTGCCGAGCGCGGCGTTTTGTTGTTCCAGTTCCTCGCGGTCGGAATTTGTCAAAATCACCGGCGCGGCGGGCGCGGCAGGAAAAAATGATTCGTTCACGCCGAGCACCAGGGCGAACTTCAGCGTCGGATTGCGCGCCCGGTCAACCGCGCCGATTAGCACTTCGTCCAGCGCCGGCGGAATCACGCCGACGGTCAGGTTCGACAAGCCCTCTTCCAAAATCGGCAGCCAGTCGCGCAGCGGCAGCGGCTCGCGCGGAAACGCCAGCGCGAGATTGTCGAGCCAGGCATTCATCTGCTCCCAGACCGTCGAATGGATTGCGGATTGCGGATTGCGGATTGCGGATTTTTCCTCGTCGAGCGACCACCGTTCCAAAGTTGGTTCGACTTTCAAGTCGTTCCCAAGCTCGCGCAAAATTTCGGCAAGCTGCGCACCGGTCGGCTTGAAATTATGTGATTCCAGCGCTGCCCGAAAATTATCAAATGGCGGGAAAATGATTTTGCGCAAGCGCTCGCAATATTCCTCCGGCAACGGCTCGCGCCATTTTTTGCCGCGCCAGCCGGATTCCAGCGCGGCATTTTCCAGCCGGTCAATTTCCGTTTCGGCGACAGGCGAAAAGCCGGATTTCAACGCGGCGAACCAGTCGTCGGCCCGCCAGTCAAACGCGACGGTGCGGAGCGCGTTGCGCGTGAGTTCGGCCAGCGGGTGATGCGCCACGCTCTCGCGGCGGTCGAGAAAAAACGGAATGCCGTAGCGGCGAAACACGCGCGCCAGCGGCTGATGATAACCTTCAAGCTGGCGCACCAGCACGGCGCAATCGCGGAACCGGTTGCCGGCATTTTTTAAGCGGACGAATTTCAAAATCTCGCGCGCGGCGAAAGTGGCCTCGGCTTCCGGATTGGCGCAGGCGGCGATGGAAATTGCGGATTGCGGATTGCGGATTGCGGATTGCGGATTTTGAATCCGCAGCGACCAGTTTTGTTCAAGCTCCGCGAGTGCGGAATCATCCTTAAAACGGTTTTTCCCGGGTTCACGGCGGAGAATTTCCGTTTTTACTTCGCAGCTTGGCAGGTTGGCAATCTGCGCGCGGCATCGTTGAAACGTCTTGCCGATGGCGGACCAGATTGAAAGCCACGAAGCTTCCGGCGTCGGCTCGGTTTCGAGACAGAACGCCAGCGTGGCGTGTTCGCACAACGGAACGACGGCGGCGAGCAGCGCCATTTCCTGCGGCGTCATCTCGGCGAAACCATCAAGCCAGAGGGCGGCAAGGTTGAAGGTTGAAGGTTGAAGGTTGAAGGTTTTGCCGTGCAATGCTTCGGTGGCAAAATCCAATAAATTATTTGCGTCCTGCAATTCGTGTTCGCGCAGCCAGCCGGCGTATTTTTCCGCGAGCAGCGCGAGGTCGTGGAGCTTGTCGCGCAGTTCGCGGCGCAATTTCTCGTCTGCAATCAGCGTGCGGAGTTTGGCGGGCGTGAACTGGTGCTGCTGCAGTTCCGCGAGCAGCGCGCCGAGTTCCTGCGCGAAACCGGCGCGGCGCACGCTGCCGCGAAACAGTTTCAATTCGTCCGCGTGCCGCAGCAGCAGGGCGCGCAGCACCATCAGCCGGCCTTCGGCGGACAGGAGTTTGGGCGGCGCGACGTTGAGTTTTTCAAAAACAAATTGCGCCAGCCGGTCGAACGAAAGGATTTGCAGCCGGGTGAAGCCGGAAATTTCCCCGGTTTCGAGCAACTGGCGTTCGAGCTGGAACGTGGCCTGTTTCGGCGCGAGAAAGATCAGCGGTTCACCGGCGGGATCGCCGGCCAGAGCGGCACGCACTTCGGCAAGGCAGCGGAAGGTCTTGCCGCTGCCGGCGGGGCCGAGGAGGAAGCGCGCTTGCACGCCGGGATTTTCCCGCAAAGGCGCGAAGGCGCAAAGGAATTTTTGGTGAATAACAAAGCCCGTGTTTTTTATTTCCTTTCAGGCGAATTAGGCTATGATTTTCCCCCGTTGAAATAATTTAGGATCATTCAACCGCAGATTAACTACAAAAATTATGCCACTGACACACACACGAGACCTGTTCGCAAAGGCTTTGAAGGGAAAATATGCCCTCGGCGCGTTCAACGTCAACAACATGGAACTCATCCAGGCGATCGTCGAAGCCTGCGAGGAGGAAAAGGCGCCGCTGATGCTTCAGATTTCCAAGGGCGCGCGCCAATACGCCCATCCAACTTACCTGAAAAAATTGATCGAGGCCGCCGTCAGCCTTTCGACCGTGCCCATCGCGGTGCATCTGGACCACGGCGACACGTTCGAGCTGTGCAAGGAATGCATTGACGAGGGATTTACCAGCGTGATGATTGACGCGAGTCACGAGCCGTTCGAGAAAAACGTCGAGATCACCAAAAAGGTCGTGGAATACGCGCACAAATATAATGCTTCCGTCGAATCCGAACTCGGCCATCTCGTCGGCGCGCAGTTTGACGAAGGCGAAGAAGGCGGCGCGCATTCCGCCAGCGGTCATTACACGAATCCGGAAGAAGCGGTCAAGTTTGTAAAGGAAACCGGTTGCGACTCACTTGCCATCGCCATCGGAAACTCCCACGGCGCCTACAAATTCAAGGGTGAACAGCATCTGGATTTGGAGCGTTTGAAACTGATCAAGAAGGCACTCATGGAAGCGAACCTTGGCGATTATCCGCTCGTGTTGCACGGCGCTTCCAGCGTGCCGCAATATCTCGTCGTCGAAGTCAACAAATACGGCGGTAAGATGCCCGACGCGCAGGGCGTGCCGGAAGCCGACATTGAGGTCGCGCGCCGTGTGGGTTGCACGAAGGTGAACATTGACACCGACCTGCGCCTCGCCATGACCGCCGCCATCCGCAAAGTGTTCGCGGAAAAGCCGGGCGAATTCGACCCGCGCAAATATCTCGGCCCGGCCCGGCAGGCTGTGAAAGATCTCGTGCGTCACAAGGTCAAAGACGTGCTTTGCTGCGCCGGTCACGCGTTCGACTGAAAACTGTTCCAATCTTCAAAGCCCCGGACAAAATCGTCCGGGGCTTTTTTTATTGCCGTAAGCTAGGGAGAATTTTTGGCACAGATGGCACACTTGTTTGTGCCAGATTTTTCCATTCGCTAGTCCGGCAACTTTTGCTTAGCGTCAAAACCCTTTTATTTTCAATCGTTTCATGCAGCCCGGCCGGGTTGGCATTTCCAAAGCTATTTAAGCTACCGGATAACAATTAACAACCAACGAAAGGAAAAACATGAAACTTGTAAAATTACAGAGACCTACCTTGACCGCCTGGCCAAGTTTTGGAAGGCTGGCCGACCTGCGCGATGAAATTGACCGCTTGTTTGATTCGCCGCTGACCGGATTTGCGCCAGCATTGCAAACGCTGGGCGACTGGTCGCCCGCGCTGGACATTCACGAGGACAAGGAAAACTTCATCGTGAAGGCCGAATTGCCGGGCATCAAAAAGGAAGACGTGAATGTTTCGTTCCAAGATGGGTGCCTGACGATTTCCGGCGAACGCAAGGCCGAAACCAAAAGCGAGGATACCGAGGTTTATCACACCGAACGGTTCTTTGGCCGGTTCCAACGGACGGTGGCTCTACCCGCAGCCGTGGCGGCGGACAAGGTCAAGGCACAATATCACAACGGCGTGCTCACCATCACGCTGCCGAAAACCGAGGAAGCCAAGCCGAAACAGATTGATATTTTGGTGAACTGATTGGGTGGCGATACAAACTCTCACGGGCAAAAATTGTTCGCGGGAGTTTTTCCTTGCGAGCTGCCGGCGTCGCGTCGTGAAATAATTTCATTCCGCTGATTGCTTTCTGCGCGGATGATTTTATAGTTTGTTGAACAAACAAATGATCAAAGCACTTGCGCACCTCTGCATCTTTTCCAAAGACCTGGAACGCAGCCGCGATTTTTACTGCGGCGCGCTCGGACTGAAGCCGCATTTTAATTTTCACAAGGACGGAAAGCTGTTCGGATTTTATCTCCAGCTCACGCCGGGACAGTTCGTCGAAGTTTTCAAGTCCGATCCGGCGGCGGAAATCAAGCACCAGCGCATCCATCATTTTTGTTTCGAGGTGGACGACATTGACGCGATGCGCAGCGCGCTGATCCAGCGCGGCGTGGAGGTGACGGCGAAAAAACTGGGATGCGACCAGACCTGGCAGTTTTGGTGCAAAGATCCCGATGGCACGGACATGGAATTCCAGCAATACACGGCGAAAAGTTCGCAGCTCGTCAAAACGGACTGCATCGTGGACTGGTAATTTTGGAAAATGAATTTTCCGTCACGAAATAATTTCATTCCGCGGATTGCATTCTGCGCGCGGCGTTTTATAGTTCGCTCGTTTGAACCATTGAGATGAGCAATCCGAACGACGCCGCGCCGGCGTGGAGCATCGAATCCGCCCGCGCGCTTTACAACATCCCCCGCTGGGGCGCGAAGTATTTTGACATCAACGACGCCGGCCACGTCATCGCCATGCCGCTTCAGGACGCCGGCGCGACGGTGGATCTGACAGACGTGATCGAGGAGGCGAAAGGTCGCGGGCTGAAATTTCCGCTGCTCATCCGCTTCCAGGATATTTTGCGGCACCGCGTCGAGGCCATCAACAAGGCGTTTCTGAATTCCATCGCGGAATTTAATTATCAGGGCAAATATCGCGGCGTGTTTCCGATCAAGGTGAACCAGCTCCGCGAAGTCGTGGAGGAAATTCTCGACGCCGGCAAGCCGTTCGACTTCGGCCTCGAGGTCGGCAGTAAGCCGGAATTGTTCGCCGGCCTCGCGATGCAGAGCCACCAAGGCTGCCTCATCATCTGCAACGGCTACAAGGATTGCGAATTCATCAAGATGGCGTTGCTCGGCATCAAGCTCGGCAAAAAAGTCATCATGGTCGTCGAGAAGCTGGAGGAGCTGAAACAGATCATCTCCGTTTCCCAGCAGCTCGGCGTGGAACCGCAGATCGGCATCCGCGCGCGGCTGTTGAGCAAGGGCGCGGGCAAATGGGCGGAGAGTGGCGGCGAAAACGCGAAGTTTGGCTTGAGCACGGTTGAGTTGTTGACCGCGACGGAAATGTTGAAGGCGGAAAATCTCGGCCACTGTTTGAAGCTCCTGCATTTTCACATCGGCTCGCAGGTGCCGGATATTTTGACCGTGAAAAAAGCCGTGCAGGAGG
>CAZIFP010000188.1:0-5931 GCA_964538105.1 uncultured Bifidobacteriaceae bacterium | reverse complement strand
ACGAAGCTGCCCATGATCAAATAGTCCATTTCCGTGTTCACGAAGCAGCGATACGCGTCGTCCGGCGTGCAGACAATCGGCTCGCCGCGCACGTTGAACGACGTGTTCACCAGCACGCCGCAGCCGGTCGCCTGCTCGAAGCGCAGCAGCAAATCATAAAGCAGCGGATTGCCGGTGCGCGTCACGGTTTGAATGCGCGCCGAATAATCCACATGCGTGATGGCCGGCAGCGTGGAGCGGATTTCCTTGAGCCGGTCCAGCCCTTTTACATCAGGCGAAACCTCGCGGCACAATTCTTTTTTCACCGGCGCGACCAGCAGCATGTAGGGCGATTCGGTGTCCAGCTCAAAATAATCCGCCACGCGCTCGCGACGGACAATCGGCGCAAATGGCCGGAACGACTCGCGGAATTTCACCTTCAAATTCATCACCGACTGCATTTTTTGCGAGCGCGCATCGCCGAGAATGGAGCGGTTGCCGAGCGCGCGCGGACCAAATTCCATCCTGCCCTGAAACCAGCCGATGACTTTTTCAGTTTTGAGAAGTTCGACGGTGAAATCCAGCAGCGCGTCTGGTTCCAATTTTTGAAAAACGGCGTTGTGCGAGCGCAAGATCGTTTCAATTTCATCATCGGAAAATTCCAGGCCAAGCAACGAGGCTTGCATCGAATCGGACGCCACGGCGGCGCGTAAATTTTCCTTGTTCGCATACCACGCCGCCAAAGCCGCGCCGAGCGCGCCGCCCGCGTCGCCGGCGGCGGGCTGAATCCAGATTTTCTCAAAAATCTTTTCCCGCAGAATGATTCCGTTGGCGACGCAGTTCAGCGCCACGCCGCCGGCCATGCACAGATTCTTCAAGCCGGTGCCTTCGTGGGCGTGCCGCGCGAGCAATACCATGATTTCTTCCGTGACCAACTGGATTGAACGCGCCACGTCCATGTGCCGCTGCGTGATTTTTTCCTCCGGCCCGCGAGGCGGTCCGCCGAAAAGCTGGTGAAACTTTTCGCTGGTCATCGTCGTGCCGCGCAGAAAATTAAAATAATCCAGGTTCAGCCAGAAGGAGCCGTCAGGTTTGATGTCGAGCAATTCGCGGCGGATGGCGTCGGCATATTTTGGTTCGCCATACGGCGCGAGGCCCATCAGTTTGTATTCGCCGGAATTGATGCGGAAACCGCAATAATCCGTGAACGCGGAATAGACGAGTCCGAGCGAATGCGGGAAGCGCAGTTCCTTCAGCATTTTGATTTCGCTGCCGCGCCCGTGACCAATCGTGGTGGTCGCCCATTCGCCCACACCGTCAATAGTCAGAATCGCCGCCTCGTCAAACGGCGACGGATAAAACGCGCTGGCGGCGTGCGATTGATGATGCTCGGTGAAAAGAATTTCGCAGTCGGGCCGCAGGTCCGGCAGCTCCGCACGGATGGCTTTGCGCAAATCCAGTTTTTCGCCGAGCCAGTTGGACATCACCGTCGGAAACGTCCGCCAGCCGCCGGGCGCGACGGCGAGATAGGTTTCGAGCAGCCGCGCAAACTTCAAAATCGGCTTGTCGTAAAACACCACCGCGTCGAGCTGCGCCGGCGAAAGATTTGCTTGTTGGAGGCAAAATTGCGCGGCATGGCGCGGGAAATCGGAGTCATTTTTTTTGCGCGTGAAGCGTTCCTCCTGCGCGGCGGAAAGGATTTTCCCGTCCACCACCAGCGCGGCGGCGGCGTCGTGGTAATACGCAGAGACGCCGAGAATTTTGCGCGGCGCGGGCATGAATCAAAGAAACGGATAGAGCGCCCAGGCGATGCCGGAACTGGCGGTGAAAATTAAAACAGCCCCCAGCAGCAGCAGCACGACGACGAGCGGGATGAGCCACCATTTCTTCTCCTGGCGCGCGAACTTCAGAAATTCTTTAAGCAGTTTCCACATGATTTTCGTGAAGCTCTCATTTCAAGGGCATTCTGGCAACGGAGAAATTTCCGGGCGGTTTGCGACAAAACGCCGGCCAGGCGGCTTATGGCTTGGCTTGTTCGTCGGGGTTTGCATAGTGTTGAAGCATGTTTTCCAAATGGATCCTTGTCGGTCTGCCCGCCTTGAACCTGCAAACCGGTTTTAGTCAGGAGTGCCTGATCCGGGATGAAGTGGTGCATTCGCAACGGCTGGGCGCAGCTCGCGCCATTCATGTGTTCCTCCCGGCTTCCTACCAAACGGATTCGCAACGGCGGTATCCGGTGCTTTACGTCCAGGACGGGCAAAACATTTTTAGCACGGCCGGAACGAACTGCGCTTTCGGCTGGGGAAGCTGGCAACTGGACAGGACGGCGGACAAACTCGCCCGCGCCGGAAAAATGCCAGAGATCATCATGGTGGCCGTGGACAACAGCCCCGCGCGGCGGGCAGAATACGGCGGTCTTCATCACGCTCCCGGCTCGGTGACAAATTCCGCCTTTGAAAGTTATGAGGTTTTCCTCATCACGGAGTTGAAGCCGCACATTGACCAGAGCTATCGCACGCAGCCGGCGGCGGCGCACACGGCGGTGATGGGTTCCTCGGTCGGCGGCCTCTGCAGCGTGGTGCTGGCTTGGGATCATCCGGAAGTCTTCGGCGGAGCGGCCAGCTTGTCCGGCACCGACATCGCCGAGCAAACGAATTTTTTGAACCGGGTGCTGAAAACTTTTCACGGGCCACCGAAACCTTTCCGTCTCTATCTGGATTCCGGCGTGGTGGATTCCTCCGGCAGCTGCGACGGTCACTCGCTGACGGGACAGGTCGCCGCCGAATTTCGGCGCATCGGCTGGACGGGCAAAAATCTGGAGCTGTTCACAGACGCCAAGCTGCTCACGCCTAAAGAAATGGCGGAGGCCGGTCTTCGCCGGGACAAATGGAAGCAAGCGCAAACCAGCCAGCACAACGAATTTTACTGGCGGCTGCGGGCGTGGCGGGCGCTCACATTTCTTTTTCCGCCGGAGAAAAAATGATTCCGCCGCTTGTCATGTTGCCCGGCCCGCCGCATATTGCCGACATGATTCGACCCGCCGCCAAGTTTCGCGCATTCGGGCTGTTGCTCGGCGCGGCCTTGTTGCTGGTGATGCCGGCGCACGCCAAGATTTTGTGGAGCGACCCGGACGCGCGGATCGTCCGCAACACCGGTGATGGGGAGGATAATCTGGGTGGCAAGGTGAAACGGGATGACAAGTCCAAGGACGTGCTTTATTTCAAGTTTCACGTGGATCCGCTTTCGGACGTGGCTTCGGAACATTACTTCGCCGGATTCCAATTATTCGAAGGCAACACCGAGCGTCTGGGGGTTGGCAACGCCTTGGAAGCCTGGGGCTACTCGGCGTTTAACACTTCGCAGAAGGGATTGTCAAACCAAGTCTTCGGCGAATTCAACTTGAACTCCGCCCATCCCGAACCGGCACACCTGGGATTGTTCTGGCCCTATGAAGACGTGCACCAGGGCGTTGAGCGAACCATCGTCTTCAAGGTTCAATATGTTCCCGGTGAAGACGACATCGTGACGGTCTGGCTCGACCCGAATCTTGGACGCGGCGCCACGGACAAAAATCAGCCCGAAAACATCACCACGACTTTCAAAGCCAAAGCCACCTTCGATCAAATCCGGTTGCGTCACAACCCGGGCCCCGACAACGATGTCAAACATGATGGCAACGGCTGGATTTTCAGCGACATGGCGATCGCAACCTCGTTCGACGATTTCGTGGTGGTGCATTTCTGGCAGACGTGGTGGTTCATCTCGCTGGCCGCGTCGGCCGTGCTGGTCGGGGTGGGCACGACTGTGCGCGGCATAGAAAAGAGAAAATACCGGCTGCAATTGCAACGCGCCGAGCAGGCGAGCGCGTTGGAACGGGAACGTGCCCGCATCGCCCAGGATTTGCACGATGACCTTGGCTCTTCGCTGACGCGCATTTCGCTGTTGAGCGGTTTGCTCCGCGCCGACAAGGATCACCCCGACCAGGTGGAGACGCACGCGGTCAAGCTGATCCAGTCCGCCAACCAGACCGTCCGCGCGCTTGAGGAAATTGTCTGGGCGGTGCGGCCGCGCAGTGATTCGCTGCAAAGCCTGGTGGATTACATCGCCCATTTTGCCAATGAATTGTTTGAAGGCACCGCGACGCGTTGCCGGCTCGACCTGCCGCACGATCTGCCCGCGCGTCCGCTGCCACCGGAAGTGCGTCACAACATTTTTTTGATCGTCAAGGAAGCGCTGACCAACGCGTTGAAACACGCCTCGGCCAAAGAGGTCACCGTCCAGGCCAAAGTGACCTCGGGTGTGCTGGAAATCAACATTCAAGACGACGGCAAAGGGCTGGCTTCGGCAACGCCCAAAGTGGAAGGCAAACGGCACGGCTTGGAAAACATGCGGCAGCGCGCCGACACCATCGGCGGCACCGTGAACTGGCAATTTACACCCGGCACCGGCACCTGCATCCAGTTCACGGTGCCGCTGCCGGACCGCCGGGCTGCCGGTTAAACTTGAAACGGCACGGCTTGGGAGGCATATTTACGAAGTTCCAGGGCTTGAGCCGTCAGGCCGATTCAAACGTCAAACTTGCCAGCCAATGCAAATCAAAGTTGCCATCGTGGATGATGATGAAGGCATTCGTCAGAGCCTGGCGACGCTCATCCGCCGCGCCCCGCAATTCGAACTGACCGGCGATTATCCCGACGCCGAAACCGCCATCAAGGAAATTCCCCGCAACCAGCCCGACGTGGTGCTCATGGACATCAACATGCCGGGGATGAAAGGCATGGAATGTGTCCGGGTGTTGAAGACGCAACTGCCCACCGTCCAATTTCTGATGCTCACGGTTTATGAGGACAGTGATTCCTTGTTCGCCTCGCTCAAGGCCGGAGCCAGCGGCTATCTGCTCAAACGCACCGCCTCCGCGCGGCTGCTGGAAGCCATCCGCGACGTGCATGCGGGCGGTTCGCCGATGACTCCGCAGCTCGCCCGCCGCGTCGTCCAATTTTTCACGAAACCGACCGAGCCGTCCTCGCCGGTGGCCCAGCTCACGGCCGGTGAAAAGGAATTTCTCGACCAACTCGCCAATGGTTATGCCTACAAGGAAATCGCCGACCGCATGAAAATCAGCATTGATACCGTGCGGAGCTATGTGCGGACGGTCTATGAAAAACTCCACGTCCACTCCCGCACCGAGGCCGTGGTGAAATATCTGCGCGGTTAAAGCCGTTCTACCAAGACGCCTTCCGCCGTCCGCGAATTTGGTGTGGATTTGCGGCCAGATTTTGCGAAACTCCCCGTCCGATGAAACCGATTGTCAAACTGTTGCTCGAAGGCGGCAGCCTCAACACCGCGCAACTGGCGCAGGTGCTCAAGCTGTCCGAAGCCGATGTGAACCGCCAGCTCGACGAACTGAAAGCGCAGCGCGTGCTGCTGGGTTTCCGGCCCGTGCTGAACCTCGCCCACGAGGATTCCGGCGTCGTCCGCGCCGTCATTGAAGTGCGCATCACGCCGGAGCGCGGCGGCGGCTTCAACCGCCTCGCCGAGCGCATTTCACGCTTTGACGAGGTGGAATCCTGCTTCCTCATGTCCGGCGGCTACGATCTGCTCGTGTTCGTCAACGGTTCGAGCCTGCAAAAAGTCGCGGCGTTCGTCTCGGAAAAGCTCGCGTCCATCGAGGGCGTGCTTTCCACCGCCACCCATTTCATGCTGCGCTCCTACAAAGAACAAGGCTTTCTGCTGGACGTAAAAACTGAAGAAGCCGAGCGGCTCAAGGTCTCGCCGTGATTTCGATTCGTAATTCGTAATTCGGAACTTAAAATTTTGCATGGACTCCTCCCGCTACATTGCCAAGCACGTCGTCAACCTGCCGAAGTCGGGCATCCGCGACTTTTTTGAGATCGTCTCGAAGATGAAGGACGTCATCTCGCTCGGCATCGGCGAGCCGGATTTCGACACGCC
>CAZIFP010000187.1:0-5974 GCA_964538105.1 uncultured Bifidobacteriaceae bacterium | reverse complement strand
CGTGGACAGCGAGATCATCATCATGATGCTCGCGCAGCCGGAAATCGGCGGCGTCGCCAATTCACTCGTCCACACGCTGCGCCGCATCGAAGGCGCGTATTCATTGGTCATCATGACCGAGAAGGAATTGATCGGCGCACGCGACCCGCATGGCTTCCGTCCGCTTTCCATCGGCAAGACGGCAAACGGCGCGTATGTGCTTTCCAGCGAGACGACGGCGTTTGATTTGATCCATGCGCAATTTGTCCGTGACGTGGCACCCGGCGAAATTGTCATCATCAACGAAATGGGTTTGACCAGCATCCAGGCCTGGCCCGAACATCAGAAGCGCGCGTTCTGCATCTTTGAATATGTCTATTTCGCGCGGCCTGACAGCGTCATCAACGGCCACAGCGTCTATGAAGTCCGCAAGGAAATGGGCCGCCAGCTCGCCCGCGAACACAATGTCAAAGCGGATCTGGTGATTCCCGTGCCGGACAGCGGCGTGTGCGCCGCGATGGGCTACTCCGAGGAATCAAAAATTCCCTACGAGATGGCCTTCATCCGCAACCACTACGTCGGGCGCAGTTTTCTCCAGCCGACGCAGCTAATCCGCGATTTCAACGTCCGCGTAAAGCTCAACCTCATCGAGTCGCTCGTGAAGGGCAAAAGCGTCATCATCGTGGACGATTCCATCGTGCGCGGAACGACGTGCCGCTCGCGCGTGAAAACGCTCAAGGAAGCCGGCGCGCGCGAAGTCCACGTCGCCGTGAGCTGTCCGCCGCACATGAATCCGTGCGTTTACGGCATTGATTTTCCCGACCGCAGCAAGCTCATGGCCGCGAACAACACCGTGGACGAGATCCGCAAATACCTGAACGCCGACTCGCTGCACTATCTTTCGCAGGCTGGAATGGTGGCCGCCACCGGCCAGAAAAAAGAGGCGTTCTGCATGGCGTGTTACGACGGCCATTATCCCGTCGCCTACGATCCGCTGCTCGACAAGCACATCATCGAACGCCGCCGCAAGGAGACGCAAACCCTCGGCGAAGCGGCGGCGAAGGAAAACGAGCAGATTAAACTGTTGCAGGTTTGATTTCCATGAGCCTCACACCCGCGCAACTCGCCGCCTGCATTGACCACGCCCAGCTCAAGCCGGAGACTTCGCAGGCGCAAATCGAAAAACTCTGCGCCGAGGCGCTGGAATACAAATTTTTCTCCGTATGCGTCAACGGCTGCTGGGTCGCCACCGCCTATCATTTGCTCGAAGACTCGGACGTGAAAGTCACCAGCGTGGTCGGCTATCCGTTCGGAGCAATGGCGTCGGACGTGAAAAGGTTTGAAGCCGAGATGGCCATTGACGACGGCGCGCACGAGATTGACATGGTGCTGAACGTCGCGCGGCTCAAGGCCGGCGATGACAAATTTATTTTCCGCGAAATCGTTGACGTGGTCGAAGCCGCCGACGAGCGGCCGGTCAAAGTGATTATCGAAACCTGCCTGCTGACCGACGCGGAAAAAGTCCGCGCCTGCAAGCTGGTCGTCGAGAGCGGCGCGCATTTTGTAAAAACCTCCACCGGCTTCAATCCCGGCGGCGGCGCGACGGTTGCCGACGTAAAGCTTTTGCGCGAAACGGTTGGCCCGAAATTCGGCGTCAAGGCTTCCGGCGGCATCCGCGACACGGCGACCGCGCTGGCGCTGATCGCGGCCGGCGCGACGCGGCTTGGCGGTTCCAGCGGCATTGCGATCATGAAGGGTCTGGCCGGCGCCGGGGCTACATCAAGCCGCGCGACTTTGCCGTGACGGTCAGGGCGTAACGATTTCCGGTTCGCCGCAACCGCATCCGCGCCCCGAACGCGGCGGAAAGATTTTTTGAATTCAGCACGGCAGCTTTTCTTCCCGCCGCGAGAACCTTTCCATCTTTCAAAACCAGCACGCGCGAAAACACCGGCATGATTTCCTCGACGTGGTGCGTCACCAGCACCAGTGTCGGCGAATTTTTTTGCGCGCCGAGCCGCTGGAGGAATTGCAGAAAATGTTCGCGCGCCGCCGAATCAAGCCCGGCGCACGGCTCGTCCAGAATCAACACGCGCGGCTTCGCCATCAGCGCGCGGCCAATCAAAACGCGCTGGCGTTCGCCCTGCGACAGCACGCGCCACGGACGCGCCGCCAAGTATTTGCATTCGATTTGCCGCAACAGCTTCAGGGCTTGGAGCTTTTCGGCTCGCGTCACGCGCCCCCAGAAATCTATCATCGCATATCTGCCGCTGGCGACGGTTTCCAAGGCGGGTTCTTCGTCCGCCATCATCTGTCGCACCGACGAGCTGACGAGGCCGATTTTCTTCCGCAATTCGCGCCAGTCGGACTGGCCGTAAGTTTCACCGAGCAGCGAAATTTCCCCCGACGTCGGCATCAGGTAGCCGGTGAGCGCGCTCAACAGGGACGTTTTGCCGGAACCGTTCGCGCCGAGAATCACCCAATGTTCACCGGCATTTACGCGCCAGTTTACATTGTTTAAAATCGTCGTGCAGCCGCGCTCGATGCGCAGGCCGTCCACGGACAAAATGGTTTTTAGATCTTTCACAAATTCTTGATCTCTTCCCAGAGCGGCTGCAAATCGTCGTCGGCCAGCGCCATCTGCCTGATGGCGTCCTTTTTGCCCGCCGCCACCGCGCGGTTCAGCCAGTGGCGCGCGATGTCGAGCTGCTGCAACTGGCAGGCGTAGCAGGACAGATTGTAGGCGATGACCGGCTCCGCCGGAAATTTTTCCGCCGCCGGCAGCAGCGCGTTCCACGCCTGCGACAGACCGCCGCCGCTCACGCGGCGCAAGGCATAGGCGCGATGCAGCCAGCCGGAGGATTCGTCGGGCGCGAATTTTAATTCCTGCTCCGTGATTTCCAGCGCGTCGCGCCACTGCTTTTCATGCGCGCAAATTGTCCAGCGCACTTCGAGCACGTCGGAATGATGTTGATTCGCCGGAGAAATTTTTGCCAGTTCCGCGCTTGCATCGTTGGCGCAACCCAGCCCTATCCAGCCAATGGCGGCGTCGAGGTGGTGCGAGTCCGGCGGTGCGAGTGATTTCACGCGCGTAGATTGTAATCGCGAAAGTCAAAGACCGCCGACAAAAAAATTTGCGCGCCCAGCATCAAACAGTGCTGGCGTTCGGGCCGTTTGCGGTTTATGAATTATTTGTCATGAAAACATTTATTCCAACCTTACTGGCACTCGCTGGCGCGGTTTCTGTTCACGCAAAAATCGTGACCAAGACGGTGGATTACAAACAAGGCGACACCACGCTCCAAGGCTATCTTGCCTACGACGATTCCATTTCCGGCAAGCGCCCCGGCGTGCTCATCGTCCATCAATGGCTGGGCCTGACGGATTACGAGAAGCATCGCGCCCAAATGCTGGCGCAACTCGGCTACGTCGCGTTTTGCGCGGACATTTACGGCAAGGACAGCCGTCCGAAAGACGTGAGCGAAGCCGGCGCGCTCGCGGGCAAATATAAATCCGACCGGCAGCTTTTGCGCGCCCGCGTCAACGCCGGTCTCGACACGCTGGAGCAAAATGAACTGGTGGACCCGAAACGCATCGCGGCCATCGGTTATTGTTTCGGCGGCACGACGGTGCTGGAACTTGCCTTGAGCGGCGCGGACATCGCCGGCGTGGTGAGTTTTCACGGCGGGCTGGATGCGCCGAGTCCGGCGGACGCCAAAAACATCAAATGCAAGGTGCTCGCGCTGGCCGGCGCGGACGATCCGTTTCAAAAGCCGGAGGATCTGGCCGCGTTTGAAAGCGAGATGCGCGACAATAAAGTAGACTGGGAAATAACTTTTTACGGCGGCGCGGTTCACGCCTTCACGCAGCCCGATCCCGGCTTCGTCAACGCCGGCGCGAAATACAATGAAAAGGCCGACAAGCGCTCCTGGCAGGCGATGAAGGATTTCTTCGCGGAAATTTTCCAGTGACGATAAATTGTTGAATCGTCGAATCGTCGCACCGGCGGACGATTCACGAATCAACGAATGACGGTTTTAAAATTAAAAAACCATGCGCATCACCGGCGGCAAAGCGGCGCGGCGGATTTTGAAAGTCCCGAAAGGACTGGACGTCCGCCCGACGCCGGATTTGGTCAAGCAGGCGGTGTTCAACTCGCTCGGCGCGTGGGTTGAAGACGCGCGGGTGCTGGAATTGTTCGCCGGCAGCGGCGCGTTGAGCCTGGAATGTTTGAGCCGGGGCGCGGCTTCCGTGATGTGCATCGAGAAATCGCCCCGGCACGCGGAATTCATCCGCGGCAACGCGGAAGCGGCGGGCTTCGGGGAAATTCTGGAAACGCGGACACAGGATGTCTTTCCCGTGATGAGCCAGCTCGCCGAAAGCGGGCGGCAGTTTGATCTAATCCTTGCCGATCCGCCTTACGGCGAAAAAAACGTCAATCGCCGTTCCGCTTCATTCGCCCAGCAATTGCTCGATGACCAAAATCTGCCGAGGCTGCTCGCAACCGGCGGAAGATTTGTGCTCGGCCACACCAAACGCGACACGCTGGAAATCGTCGCGCCGTGGTCGGAAGTGAAAGTGCTCAAGCACGGCGACACCGTGATGCGGTTTTTGGAGGTGACTTAGGCTTTCTCAGCCGCTTCGACTTCCGTGCGGATGGTTGTCAGGAATTTCTCCATGCCCTGGTCGAACGCGGCGGAGATGGGCAGCACCTTCACTTTTTTAAATTTTGTTTTGAACTGCTTCAGGTTTTTCTCAGCGACGGCCTCGTCCATTTTGTTGGCGACAACGAGGCGCTCTTTTTCGAGCAGCGCGGGATCGTAAAGCTCCAGTTCCTTAAGCAACTGCTTGTAATCGTCCCACGGCTTGCGTCCGTCCGTGCCGGCCATGTCGAGCAGCAGCACGAGGATTTTGCAGCGCTGGATGTGGCGCAGAAATTTGTGGCCAAGCCCTACATTCTGGTGCGCGCCCTCGATCAAGCCCGGCACGTCGCAGACCGTGAGCCGCTTCCAGTCGGGATATTCAACGATGCCGATCTGCGGATGCAGCGTGGTGAACGGATACGCCGCGACTTTCGGCCGCGCCTTGGAAATCGCCGTGAGCAGGGTGGACTTGCCCGCGTTCGGATAACCGACGAGACCGACTTCCGCGACGATGCGAAGTTCCAGGAGAAAATCACCTTCGGTGCCCGGCTCGCCCGGCTGCGCGAAACGCGGCGTCTGGCGCGCGGCGGTGGCAAAATTGCGGTTGCCCAAACCGCCGCGTCCGCCTTTGCACAAAACGAACTGCTGTCCGTCCTGCGTGAGGTCGGCGACGAGTTCGCCTTTGGGTGAATTGACGGAAAGTTTTTCGCCCTCTTCTTCCTTTGACAAATCCACTTCCAAGCCGCGAATGCCGGCGGTGGCGCGCAACACCGGCCGCTGGCTCGTGCCGGTGCTGAACAGCGGATTTTTTCCGGCATCTTCCGCTTCGTCGCTCTCGTCCTCGGCATCTTCCACCACCGGCGGCGGCGTTACGCTGGGGAGCCGCCAGACCAGCGTGCCGCAGGGGACTTTGATGATGAGATCCTTGCCCGCGTGGCCGTCCATGCCCTTGCCCATGCCGCCTTCGCCGGGCGGCGCGATGAGGCGCGGGACGTAATACTGCCCGATGAGATTGTTGAGGTCGTGGTCGGCCTGCAGGATGACGCTGCCGCCGCGCCCGCCGTTGCCGCCGCTCGGTCCGCCCTTGGTGATGTAAGCCTCGCGATGGAACGCGACACAGCCTTTGCCGCCGTGCCCCGCCTGCGCGTAAATTTTTATTTCGTCAATGAACATGATGCAGTCGCGCCAACAAAAAAAGGCGAGGCCGAAGCCCCGCCTTGAAATTGGTTGGCAAAAATCAGTTTTTCGCGGCGGCGGCCTCGGCCACCACGTTCACGCGGCGGCTGTTCTTGTCGAACTTCACCTTGCCGTCGGTGAGCGCGAACAGCGTCCAGTCGCGGCCGGTGCCGACGTTT
>CAZIFP010000186.1:0-6004 GCA_964538105.1 uncultured Bifidobacteriaceae bacterium | reverse complement strand
AGACGTGGACGGAGCCGGATTTGATCATCCGCACGCGCGACGGGAAAATTCATCCCGAATATTCCGCCGTGAAGCTGGCCATCGGCTTTCCGCCGTGAGTCGCGCGAAGGACGCGAAGAGGGCGAAGTATTCATGCACACTTCAACTTGACGCCGCCGCGTGGCGGTTTATTTTCGGCGCATGAGAAAGATTTCACTCTGGCTGTTTATCTTCACTTTCACGGTTTTCGCCGCGCGCGGACAGGATGCCGCCACGCAGCAGCAGATTGACAAATTGTCCGGCCAGATTCAGGACATCCTCGTCACCCAGGAAACTCAGACCAAGCGCCTCGATGCGCTGGAAAAACAGATCAGCGATATGGGCGACAAGTTGAACCAGCCCGCCGCCGCGAACGACAGCGCGAGCGCGGATGATTTAAAAAAACTCGCCGCGCAGGTGCAGGAAATTGACAAGAAACGGCAGGCGGACAACGAACAGATTTTGAAAACCATCGAGAAGCTAGGCAAAGTCAGCGGCGGTTCGGCGGGCCATAAATCGACGTCAAACGTGGCAACCACGGCTTCAACGGAAGCTTCAACCCCAAATGCTGGCGTTCCGCAAAATGGCTATGAATATCCCGTTGCTGCGGGCGACACGGTGGCGGCCATTGCCAAGGCGTATCGCGCAAAGGGCGTGAAGGTGACTTCGGCGCAGATTCTGGCGGCGAACCCGGGATTGGACGCGACGAAACTTTATGTCGGCCAGAAAATTTTCATTCCCGACCCGAATGCGAAGTGATTTTCGGCGGCAGATTATTTGACTTTGAAGTGAATCAGCAGCACGCCGGCGGCGGCGAGGAGGCAGTAGAAGCCGAAAAATTTCCAGCGCCCGCCTTCGAGCCATCGGGAAAGTAATTTCAGCGCGAGCAATCCGCTGATAAAGCTCAAGACCATTCCGACAAGTCCCGGCACGAAAAGGTGCAGCACGGAATCCGGTCCGCTCAGCGCGTGCGCCTTGATGAGCCGGAGCGCTTCCCGGGCAATGATTGGCGGTGTCAAAACGACGGCAAGCGCGAAGCTGAATTCTTCCAGCTTCTGTTTTGGCAGGCCGAGAATCAAACCGGTGGAAATGGTCGCGCCGGAACGCGAGAAGCCGCGAAACGGCAGGCAAAGCCCCTGCACGATTCCGATCCAGAACGAATGTTGCGGCTGGATGTCCGAATGACGCGGCTGTTTTTGTTCACTCATGCCGGCGTAAATAATCAAAACGCCCACCGCCGCCAGCGCGCCAGCCATCAGCGGCAGATTGTTGAACAAATCTTCCACTTCCGCGTGCGGTTTTCCGTGCATGAAAACTTTTTCAATCAGGATTTTCAGCCCATAGCCAACGACGCCGGTGCAAATGGTCGCGCCGATGATTTGGATGGCGAACCATTGAGTCTGGCCGGTGGAGGCAAAATAATCGCGTTTCCAGCCTTTCCAAAAATAAACGATGACGGCGAACATCGTGCCGGTGTGCAGCATGACGAGCAGCATGGTCATTTCCGGGCTGGAAGGATTCAGGCCCATGAGTTTTTCCGCCGCGATGACGTGCGCGGAACTGGAGACGGGCAGGAGTTCGCACGCGCCTTGAATGAGCGCCAGGATGAGGATTTGAAAATAATTCAGCATGTTTCAGGGGCTTGAGCCGCGAAACATTTGGCGTGAAATGCCGACGGCGGGCAAGCAATAAAACTTCCGCGCGCCGTTTATTTTTTCGAACCCCAGACGGATTTGCCCTCCTCGGCGCGTTGCTTGACCTTGAGCTGGCCCAGGATCGAGTGCCAGGAGATATAGATTTTGTGCCACTGGCTTTCGAGGCCGCGCAGGCCGCCTTCGCCCATTTCGCTCAAGGCCCGCAGCGACGGCGCGTTGCCGATGAGGGAATGGATTTCCTCGCGCGACGGCGAGCCGACTTCGACGGAGGCGAAGATCAACTCGATTTCCTGCACGATGATGCTCTTGATCTCGAGGAAATGGGTTTCGTCCGGCACGCCGAATTTTTTTGCGCGCGCCACGTCCACGAAGTGGTTGAACTGTTTCCAGCACTCGATGTGGGATTCGATCTGGGTGATAATTTGGTTGAGTTCTTTGGCAGTCATAAGCGTTTCAGGTTGGCGGTTGTGAAAGTGCGGATTGCGGCTGGAGGAAAATGATCGTGCCGCCGCGCAGTTCGCGGGCGGTGACGAGCAGGCTGCCGAAATGAATGTTGACTTCGGCCAGCGGCAGCTGCGCCGCGCGGGCTTCACGGAACAACGCCAGCACGGCGCGCCCGATCTCGTCCAGCAATGACTTGGGATACGTCGAGGAAACGGTGGAGGTGATGACCTGGCCGTCGCGGTTCATGGTGAGGCTGCCCACCGGCAGTTGCCGGATGGTGGCGCGAGAACGAAACAGCCGGGCAAATTTTTTTAAGAATCCCATGAGGCGACGAGTTTTTTGGTTTGTTCGAAGAGTTGATTGGTGTCGGCGGCCGGCGGCCAGCCGACCAGATAGGATTTTTTGCTGTGCGACAGCACCGTGAGCTGCTTTTCCATGCCGTTGGCGACTAGGTGCGAGAGCGGGCCCGCCTCGATTTTTTCACCGAGCCGCCGGGCGATCTCCAAAGAGTTGCGTGTCCATGCGGCCAGATGGTCGCTGGCCTGGATGCCGAATGCCTCGGGTTCGCCAAGGCCCTCAGGCGGGATGGAGATGACAAATTCCGCGCCTTCGCGGGCGAGCAACGACAGTTTCCAAGTCGTCTCGCGGTGGCTGGCGGCGAAAAACTGGGTTTCGGTGCCGGGATTGGCGTTCTCATCCATGGCCTGCGCGGATTCGAGGAGCAGCGCATTGATGGGTTTGGTGATGGTGCGTTCGCGTCCCGGTTCGGCCGGCAGGTTTTCAAAGCTGCCCGAACGCCACGCCAGGATTCTCCGGAACGCCGCCTCGCCTCGAGCGCCCTCGACTTCGGCGTCAAACAATTCGCCTTCTTGAAACCACAATTTTGCAATGAGCGGACCGCGCGTGATGCGCAACACCGTCGAACTGCGGGAAAGACATTCCATCTGGATGATGTCCATAAGACCCTTGCTTTGGATGCCGCGAAAGCCGCCGTCGGAGTCGCGCCCCAACAGCGACTCGATGCAGTCTAGAAACATTTTTGAATTCTGCTGCATGTCGGATTTGAGCCAGAACAAGTCTACACCCAGCGCGTAGGCGCGTGAGCGAAATTCCTCGTCCTCCAGACCACTCAAGACAATGGTCCGCAATCCGGGAAACCGGCGGCGCACGACCGACAGCACCTGCAGGCCGTCCATGCGCGGCATCTTCAAATCGCAGATCAGCAGCCGGAACGATTCGGAATCCAGCATTCCCAGCGCGCGTGAACTGGACGTGGCCGTGCGGATTTCGGGCTTGCTCGGTAACTGCGCGAAAATCTCGCGGCAGAGCTCCAGCCAGTCCGCATCGTCGTCCAGAATCAGGATTTTATGTGGTGTTTCCATTCCGATGGTCTCAACGGCTATCGCCCAACCAGGTTAAATTCAAGTGCGAAAAACATTTCTTTCACAACAGCAATCGCTGTTCCGAACCCATTCCCGCACCGCAAAAAGAGTTTATCCTTCAAATAAGGACAGCCGCCCGTCTTGCCAGTCCAATGATGGGACAAAAAACCGGCCATATCGCTGCAAAACCACCAGCCCGCCGCGCAATCCAACAAAATAAAAATGGTGGCGCGGTTTCTGCTAAAAGCCCCTGCAGCCGGCCGACCATGGCGGGCCTGAAACAATAAATGAGTGCCGTGAAATCAAAATTTGTCGGATTACTTCGGGGCCTGTTGCGCCGTTTTGACGATGGTAAAACGGATGCGACGGGCGAGGTGGAACAGCCATGTCCCGTCAGCGCCGCCGCACCGCAGGTTTCCCCGGCCGTCCCGCCGCCGGCCGCATTCCAGCCGATAGTTGAACCCGTTGCTCCTTCCATTCCGGCCAATCCCGACGAAATCCAACTGCCGTTGCCGCCGATCTTGGCCGCCTTGCCACTGGAACTGCGGGGCAAAATCATGACCGCCAACACGACGGGCATGGTGGTTTCGGTTCCGGTGGACAAGGTGCTGCCGCAACTGGCGACGGGCATGGTCAAAATTTCCTTCGGCGAACTGCGACACCTGGCAACGGGCGTATTTGCCAATTCCGGCGGCGAACACGATGCCAAGCCGGTGGCCCTGCCGCTGCATCAAGTGCTCGCGCAGATCAATCCCGTTTTGCTCGCGCGTCGCGCCGCGCAGAAGCAGGTCGAGATTTCCGACGATATTGCCAGCCCGTTTGACACCCGCGGGCAGGGCCTGAAAATTTCCACCGAAAAAATGAAGGCACCGGCGCCCGCGCCCGCGCCGGAACCACCGCCGATGTCCCGGTTCAACACGCCCGCTTCCGCCGCGCCGGTTTCGCGGAGCCCCGTCGGTTCGCCACCCCCGACTTTTACTCCGCGTTGGAACACGCCTGCCGTCATCGGAAATGGTAATGCCGGCAGTCACGGTGGCAGCAACGGGAATGGCAATGGCGCGTCTCACGGCAACAACGGCACGAACAAACCCGCCGGATTTGATGTTCCGCTGGAACCGGCCACTCCAAAAGTCAAAGTCCCGGCCCCGATTGAAACGCCGATGCTCGTGCCGCTGGCGGCTCTTTCTGAAAGCTGGCCGGAAGCATTGAAACAGGAAATTGATCTGTTGGATTTGAACCACGCGAAGGTGGCCCTGCCGGCAAACTTGATCGAACCGGCGCTCAAACGCGGGCGCGTGATTTTCGCCTGGCGCGATTTGCGGTCGTGGATCCAAAACGTCGCGGTCGCGGTTTCCGCCCACGACAACTTGGAGCTGGAGTTGCCGCTCAAGGTGCTCGCGCCGCTGTTTTTCACGCGCCTGAAAAACGATGGCGGCCACAAAAAAGTTTCGGTGGCGGAGGAAATCCCGAATCTGTTCTTCGGCTTTCCGCAGCCGGCCAACGAGCCAGCGGCGGCGCCAACACCCCCAATTCCAATGCCCTCGGCCGTCGCCGCGGCCATCCCGGCTCCGCCGACGGACACGAATTATTTCACCCGCTCCAGCCAGCCGGAAACCACGGACTCGGAATTCAAGCGCAAAGGCGGCACGGATTTTTCGAACCGCGCCGCAACGCCGGCCGAAATCGTTTCCCGTGCGATGAAGCTGCCCGGCGTGGTCGGCACGGTCATCGCCCTGCCCGACGGGCTGAAGGTGGCCAGCCAGATTCCGGCGGATTTGAACGGCGACACGCTGGCGGCGTTCCTGCCGCAACTTTTCGCCCGTGTCAACCAGTGCTCGCGCGAGTTGCGCATGGGTGACATGAACAATTTGAGTTTCACCGTCGGCAACGTGCCGTGGAAGATTTTCCGCGTGAACGCCGTTTATTTTGCCGCCTTCGGCCGCGCCAGCGAATCACTGCCGGGCGTGCAACTGGCCGCACTGGCCGCCGAACTTGACCGCAAAAAAGTATAAAATTTATGGCCATCATCAATCAAGCAACCAAGGAACTGCAGGTAAAAATCGTCTATTACGGCCCGGCAATGGGAGGCAAGACGACCAACCTCGTGCAGGTCCACGACCACGTCCAAACCAACGCCGGCAACAAGGGCAAGCTTGTCTCGCTTGCGACAAGTTCCGACCGCACCTTGTTCTTCGACTTCCTGCCAATCGAGGCGATGACGATCAAGGGCTTCAAGACGAAGTTCCAGCTTTACACCGTGCCCGGCCAGGTGATTTACAACACCACGCGCCAGCTCGTGCTGCGTGGCGTGGACGGCATCGTGTTCGTCGCCGATTCGCAATATGAAAAGATGCCGGAGAACGTCGAGGCGTTTCAAAACCTGGTGGAGAATCTGAAGACGCTGAAGCTCGACATCAACGAAATCCCCTACGTTCTCCAATACAACAAGCGCGACCTGCCGAACGCCGCGCCGATGGAATACATGGATTTTCTGCTGAACAACCG
>CAZIFP010000185.1:0-6122 GCA_964538105.1 uncultured Bifidobacteriaceae bacterium | reverse complement strand
GCTATCATCTGCTGACTTTAATGGATCCGCGCGACGAGGCGATTTACCATGACTTTAATCTGACGGTGCATTCCAACCGCCGCCCGGACCACGAGATATTTCTGGGGCTGTTGGACGAGCGGGACAAGGCTTATGTCGAGAACTTTTTCCGGCAGGCCAGGCCGTTCTATGTGGCGGCGGATTATCCGTTGCCGCCGGGCGCGAAGGTTTAGGGCAAGGTTCCCGCCGGCCTCACGTCACCCGCACCACGAGCGCTGTGGTGTTGTCGCGGCCGGAGTTTTTCACCGAGGTCGCAACCAGTTGATGCGCGGAACTGTCTTCGGCGCGCAACATTTCGGCGAGTTGGCCGTCGAACAGCCCGTCAATCAAGCCGTCGGAGCAGATCAGAAAAATGTCCCCGCGCTCGTAGCTGACCGCACCGACCTGCGGGTCAACAAACTGGTTGCCGCCGCCGAGCGCCTTTTGCAGCACGTTGCGGCGCGGATGCGTGCGCGCCTCATATTCGCTGATTTTTCGGCTGCGGAACAGCCAGCCGACGTGCGTATCGTCCTCGGTGATCTGCTTGATCACTTTTTTCCGCTTCGGGAGATGGTAAATCCGGCTGTCGCCGACGTGGCCGAAGAACATCCAGTCCGGCGTGAACCAGCACAGGCTCATCGTCGTCTGCATTCCGTGGCATTCCTCATATGAGCCGCCAAGATAAACCAGGGCGCGGTGGATTTGCGCGAACAGTTCCGTCAGCAAGTCCGGGTAGCCGGTGCCGAATCCGCCGGCGGACTGCTGGAAGGCTCGCGGCAGCAGCGTGGTGATTTTATCAACGGCAATCTCGCTGGCGTATTCGCCCGCCTTCGCACCGCCCATGCCGTCGCACACGGCGAAGGTGAAATCGAATTTCTCCGTTGCCGCCTCGCCGAATTTTCCAAGCCGGTGAACCTCGTGCGCGTCGAAGCGCAGGCCGAGAAACGCATCTTCATTGTTCTTGCGCACCCGGCCGGTGTCCGAGCAGCCGGACCATTTCAATATGATCGGCTTCGGTGTTTTCTTCTGTTTCAGCGGCGACGTCATAGAATCATTCCAAATCCAAACCGGGTCGCGCGAAGGCTGCGAAGGGGAAAATGCTTCTTTCCTTCGCCCGCTTCATATTCTTCGCGCGACACTGTTTCCAGTTGAATCATGTTTTTGCTACCGGGGATTCGGGAAGAATGGTGGCGAACTCGAAATCAATCAAACAAAAGCGTCCGTCGGCGAACCGGTAGGTGATGTTGCGCGGGTCGGCGTCGTCGTGGTGGACGCCGAAATTTTCCAGCTCGGCGAACAGCTTTTTGGCGCGGGCGTCGTCAATATGCTCGACGCGGGTGCCGCAGTTGGTGGTGACAATGCGCAGGTTTTTCTCGTCCGCTTCGAGCAGGCGCGGAACGAAATTGCAGCCGCGCTGTTCCAGATATTTGAGCACGCGGGTTTCGTTCCCGAATCGTTCGCGGGCGTTCGGGCCGTGATACGCCTTGAACACCCGGCCATCAAAACTCAAATGGACGGTGGCGCGGAGCGTGTCTTTGACTTTCAGCATACAACCGGAACGGGCGTTTCAGTCAGTTCACTATTGCCGATTTCCGCCGCGAAGCAAGGCTGCTTCGTGAGCGATAGCCCGAAGCAATTTGCGCAGCACGGTTAAATTTCCACAGAGGATTTTCCGGCCGCCAAATTATGTGAATAACATCTCACACGTAAAAACCCTTATCTGACGTGGTGAAAATGATGTTTCGCGCCGGCGGCCCGCAAAGTTCTTGCGAACTGGCATCCGCCCTGCTAAAAAAATTGCCACAAGGTTTAACCGAAGGCACTGATGCCTCCGGCGCGAACCGGTTTTACACAGACAACAACCATACTCACGCACTCACATGGCTAAATACAAATTAGAATACCTCTGGCTCGACGGCTATGAACCCGTCGCCAACATCCGCGGCAAAACCACCCTCAAGGAATTTGCGAAGTTTCCAAAACTCGAAGAGCTTCCTTGGTGGAACTTCGACGGCAGCTCGACGCGCCAGGCTGAAGGCCGCACCTCGGACTGCTTCCTCAAGCCCGTGGCCGTCTATCCCGACACCACCAAGATCAACGGCGCGATCGTCATGTGCGAGGTTTACCTGCCCGACAAGAAGACCCCGCATCCGAGCAACGCCCGCGCCACGATCCCCGATGATCCCGGCGCGTGGTTTGGTTTCGAGCAGGAATATTTCCTTTGGAAAGACGGCGCACCGCTCGGCTTTCCGTCCGGTGGCGGTTTTCCCCCGCCGCAGGGTGAATATTACACCGCCGTCGGTTATAAGAACGTCGGCTGCATCGCCCGCGAAATCGTGGACACGCATCTCCAGCTCTGCCTCGACGCCGGTATCAACCACGAAGGCATCAATTCCGAAGTGGCCAAGGGCCAGTGGGAATTCCAGATCTTCGGCAAAGGCTCCAAGAACGCCGCCGACCAGATGTGGGTCGGGCGTTACCTTTTAATGCGCCTGTGCGAAAAATACGGCGTGGACGTGAACTGGCATTGCAAACCGCTCGGCAAGGACGTGGACTGGAACGGCTCTGGCATGCACACGAACTTCTCCACCGAACACATGCGCGAAGTCGGCGGCAAGGAATACTTCGACGCGCTCATGGCCGCGTTCGACAAATACAAGAACGAGCACATCGCCGTCTATGGCCCGGACAATCATCTGCGCCTGACCGGCCTGCATGAGACGCAGTCCATTGACAAGTTCAACTACGGCGTGGGCAACCGCGGCGCTTCCGTCCGTCTGCCGCAGAGCTTCATCCCCGACGGCTACCGCGGCTATTTGGAAGATCGCCGTCCGAATTCACAGGGCGACCCCTACAAGATCGCGGGCCGCATCCTGCAGACCATCGCCACCGTGCCGAAATCCGGCGCCAAGAAGGCCAAGAAGTAATTATCAGAAACAGCGGAGGAACCGGGGAACGGCGCGGACTGACAAGTCCGCGCCGTTTTAATTTCAGAAACCGAAAGTCTGCAAAGCTGCGCGGGTCTTTTCCGACGTTTCGTGAAAAATTGTTCGCCAGCCGCGCGCCGCGCCGGCGGCAATGTTTTCCGCGCGGTCGTCTATGTAGAGGATCTCCTCACCGCACCGGCCCGTCATGCGTTCCAGTGCTTCATAAATGGGCGCGTCCGGTTTCATGGCCTTGACCTCGTAGGAGAAAATGTAGCCGTCGAAGCTTTCAAAGAACGGAAAATTGCGGCGGATGTGCTCGACGGCCAGATCGTTCGTGTTGGAAAAAATATAGGTTTTGAATCCGCGCCGCCGCAGTTCCGCGTGCAGTTCAATCATCGGCGGCATCTCCGTGAAAATGTCCGCGAACATCCCGCCAAATTCGTGGATGTCGCCGAGAAAGCCGGTGGCGTTCCGGACCTGGTCGAAAAAATTCTGCCGCGTGAGCAGGCCGGTTTCAAACTCGACCAGCGCCGGCGAGCTGCTGAGAAAAGCGTCGAGATTTTCCGGCGGCTGTGTGCTGCGCGCGGCAATCCGGCGCGCGGCGATCGAATAATCAAAATCCACCAGCACCTTGCCGAGATCGAAGACAACCACGTTTTTCATGTCATTTCGCGGCGGCCTTCGAGCGCGCGGCTCAAGGTGAGTTCATCGGCGAATTCCAGTCCGCTGCCTGCCGGCAGCCCGAAACCGATGCGCGAAATTTTCAGGCCTGGCCGCGCGAGCCGTTTTGCGAGATAATTGCTCGTGGCGTCGCCCTCCACATCCGTGCCCAAAGCGATAATGATTTCCTTGATCGGTTCGCTCGCCAGCCGCTTTTCCAGATCCGCGATGCGCAAATCGTCGGGCTCCACGCCGTCGAGCGGTGAGATTTTTCCACCAAGCACATGAAACTTGCCACGAAATGTGCCGGATTTCTCGACGCTCAAGATATTCACCGCGCGCTCCACCACGCAGATGAGCGAGCCGTCGCGCCGCGCGTCGTCGCAAATCGGGCAGGGGGATTTTTCCGTCAATGCGCCGCAGGTTGTGCAGAACTGGATTTTCTCGCGCGCGAGCAGAATGATGGCCGCCAGCTGCTTCACGACGGCGGAATCCGTCTGGACGAGGTGCAGCGCGATGCGTTCGGCCGAGCGCGGCCCGACGCCGGGCAGCCTGGCGAGCGCGCTGATGAGCTGCGTGATGGAATCGGGAAGCATAAGGCAAATGAAGAATTATGAATGAAGAATGACGAAACAAAAACAACGATGTCCACGCGGAAAACAATTTTTCATTCTACCTTCTTCATTCTTCATTTCCCGTCACATTCCCGGCAAACTCAAGCCCGCCGTGATTTTACCCATTTCCGTGTTGGAAATCTCCTTGGCCTGGCCGAGCGCCTGGTTCGCGGCGGTGAGAATCATGTCTTCGAGCAATTGTGCATCGGCCGGATTCAACGCCGCCGGATCAATTTTGATCGAGGCAATTGAGCCGTCGCATTTCGCGACAACTTTGACCGCGCCGCCGCCGCTGGTGGCCTCGACCGTGCGCGCGGCAAGCTGCGCCTGTGTTTGTTCCATCTGCTGCTGCATCCGCGCAGCCTGCTTCATGAGTTTTCCAATGCTGGACATAAATTCGTGATCGTTGAATGGTTAAATGGCTGAATTGAAATCAGGCCCGCACTTCCACAATCGTGCCTTTGAAAATCTCCAGTGCCTTTTGAATCAACGGATCGTCCTTGAATGTGTCCTTGTTGAACGGAACGGGCGCGGATTTTTTCTCCGCTGGCGTTGCGGCAACAGGTCTTGCTGCGGTTGTTTTTGGAGCGGACATCGCAACGAGTGTTGTTGGAAAGCTTGTGGTGAGCGTCGCGGCCACCGCAGGGACAAATGGCGCAGCCACGCGGCCGACCGGTGCTTCGGCCTTGATGAATTTGATCTGGCAGTTCGCGTGGCCGAGTTCGGCAAGCTTGGTTTGCAGCAGCGAGTGGTTCCGCGCGTTGTCCACGAGGCCGAGGTGATCTTCAAATTCCGGGTCAAAGCCGATGACCAGGACATTTTTCACAAATGAAACCGGATTTGCATCCACCAGATAACTGCGCGTGAATGGGCTGACGCGGCCAACGGATTCGATGAGCTGCGTCCACAAAACCGAAAGGTCGGCGGAGACGGGCGGTGCTTCTGCCAGCGCGGCGGGCGTAGCGGCGGCAGCTTGATGGGCAATCGCTGGCTTTGAAACTTGCCGCGCTGCAGGTGCGGCGGTTGGTGATTGTGCGGCAGTCGTTGCGGGCTGAACACCCGTGCTGCTGCCGCGTAATTGGTTCAACTGCTTCAAAACTGCGTCGAGGCTGACGGCGTTGCGCGCCTCGATGGCCTTGAGCGCGGTGACTTCGAGTAAAATCTTTTTTGACGCCGTGTCGCGCAGCCGCAGTTCGGCGTCGGTCAGAACTTCAAGGATGCGCGTGAGCGATTCGGTGTTCGCCAGCGTATTTTGTTCCTTGAGCGCGGCGACTTCGGCTTCGGAAACTTCCAGCAGGTTCAAATCTCCTCGCGAAACCTGGAACAAAAGCAGGTTGCGGAAATGATTCAGCAAATCAGAAAGCAACCGGCCAAGATCCTTGCCGTTTTGCGCCAGCTCGTTCAGCAGCGTCAGCGCGGTCTGGATTTCGCTGGCGAGAATGGCCTTGCTCAAACCGAGAATCTGACTTTGCGCGGCGAGGCCGAACATCGAAAGCACGTCGGCTTCCTCGATCTTGTCGCCGCAAAAACTGATGAGCTGATCCAACGTGGATTCCGCGTCGCGCATCCCGCCGTCCGCGCCGCGCGCGATGGCGTGCAGCGCAAACTCGTCAATTGTTACCTTCTCCAGCTTCGCGATGTGCGCCAGATGTTTCGTGATGAGCGCGGCGGGAATCCGGCGCAGATCAAACCGCTGGCAGCGCGAGAGGATTGTCGGCAAAACTTTTTCCGGGTCCGTCGTCGCGAACATGAACTTCACATGCGCGGGCGGCTCCTCCAGCGTTTTCAGCAGCGCATTGAACGCCGCCGTCGAGAGCATGTGAACTTCGTCAATGATGTAGATTTTAAACTGCGCATTGGCCGGCGCGTATTTGCAGGTCTCGCGCAGCTCGCGCACCTGCTC
>CAZIFP010000184.1:0-6133 GCA_964538105.1 uncultured Bifidobacteriaceae bacterium | reverse complement strand
GGATCATTGGGTGACGACCTGGGGCTGCGGCCCGCAGTTGACCGAACCCAGAAACCTGCCGCCCGTGCCGCTGGCCAACAGCACGCTTCGCCAGTTCGTCCACGTCACCGTCGGCGGAAATGATCTGCGCGTGCGGTTTTCCAATGCCTACGGCACGAAGCCGGTGACGATGAATTCCGTCCACGTCGCCCTGGCTTCCGGCACCGGCAGTGCGGCCGACGGCGTCATCAACCCCGCCACCGACAAGGTGCTCACGTTTCACGGCGCGTCGTCGGTCAGTATTCCGGCCGGCGCAGTGGTGTATTCCGATCCGTTCAACTTCAACCTGCCGGCGCTGACCAATCTTGCGGTCAGCATTCATTTCGGCGACATCTCGGCCACGACCATCAATGGTCATCCGGGATCGCGAACAACTTCTTATATTCGATCTGGCAATGTGGTTTCGGCGGCAAGCATGTCCCCGGCGAGCACCACGGCGCATTGGTATGTCATCACCGGGGTCGAGGTTCTGGCTGATGCTTCCAGCCGGACGCTGATCACGTTTGGGGATTCCATCACGGACGGGCGCGGTTCGGACACGGACGGGAACGATCGCTGGCCGGATGACCTGGCACGGCTCCTCAATGCGAACACGCCAACCACCAGCGTGGCCGTGGTCAACATGGGCATCGGCGGCGGCGGGGTTTACGGCGGCCTCGGCCCGGCGGGACTGATCCGGTTTGACCGGGATGTGCCCGACCAAAGCGGCGCGCGCTGGTTTATCTGCTTTATCGGTGTAAACGACATCGGCGGCGGCACCAGCTCATCGAAGCTGATTTCCGCATATTCGCAATGGGCCAGCAAGGCGCACGCCCGTGGCATGCTGGCCTACGGGGCAACCATCACGCCCTTTGGGGGCAATGGTTATTACACCACTGCACACGAAGCCACGCGGCAGGCGGTCAATGCCTGGTTCCGGACCAATACCCTGTATGACGCCGTGATTGATTTTGATGCGGCCGTCCGTGATACGGTTACGTTGACGAATCTTCAGGCAGCTTATAACAGCGGTGATGGTTTGCATTTGAATCCGCCCGGCTACCGCACCATGGCCGGTTCCATCAATTTGAATTTGTTCACCCGGTAGAAACAACCAAAATGTCCACTCCCGTTGGCCGTCCAGCCATGCCATTGGCCGATTAAATTGCGACCCGGATTCGCGCCCGGTTTGGCGGTTCGATGCTGATTCTGACGACTGCATTGGCATTGGCAGTTCCTGCTAATTTTGTCAGATGGGTTGTTTCCATCGTTTCCGTCCCTACTGTTTCCTAAATAGGGGTGCGATGTTGTCATTTATGTGCAGATCAATAAAGACCGGGTGGTTTGGCTAAATGTTTTGCAATACCGAAACCGGCTAAAAATTAAGGCGCAGCTTTATTCTCAGTTAAATTTTAGGCGCTTGCGCTTTTTTGCAGAAAATTTTTCCAACCACCCAGTCGAGTGAAAAAACACCAGCACCAAATGCCAGCACCGTCAAAGTCATCAATAAAAACGGAAACGGTGCGGCCTGAACAAATTTGTCCGAATCGGAAAAAATTGATTTCAGCGCTTCGGAATCCGCCGTGATGTAGGCAATGATCATGTCAAAGGCGAGTGCGAACGCCACCAGCCGCGAGCCAAGTCCGGCCATCAGCAGCAGTCCGCCAAAACATTCCATGATGGCGACAACCCAGGCGTTTGCTTCCGGCATGGGAATGTGCAGGCTTTGAAAAAATTGCGTGACGTGCGGGATGTTTTGCAACTTGCCCCAGCCGGTCTGGAAAAACTGCCAGCCCCAGTAAAGCCGTATGGCCAGCAGGAAGGGCGATTGCAAGCACTTTGCCGCGCAAACAAATCCGTTAAAACTTTTTTTGAAAAAACAAAGTTTGCCGCAGCTTGTGGTTTCACTATTTGTCATATTTTTATTTCCTAATTTGAGGTTTTCCGGGTGAAGATTCCAAACTGCAAAACCAGCCGAGCGCCGCCCAGTTTGAAAACCATTTCTGAATTGTTTCACCGGGATCGCCGGAGATTTTCAGTCCGGCCAGTTCCACACAGGCTTTGTCCAAAGTCGCGCCGTTTTGCAGGGCGGACAAAAGACGGAACTGTCCCGGTTCAAGCTGCTTGTAATAAACCAAATCTTGATAACGATGCACGGCGAGATAATTGGTCTTACGTTTCACAACCTGCGCGCGGCTCATTTTTTTGTGGCGATGATTTTGTTCCATCGCATTGCTGGCTTCGCTGCGCAGACCGGAATTTTTTTTCAATTCAATCAGGAAGTCGGCAATTTCATTTTTCAGCTCCAGCAACGTGAGGTGGGGTTGCAATTGCAGGCAAATTTTAGCCGCATCCAAGCCGATCAAATCATCCGTCTTGAGCGGCGGGCGGGCTTCGTTGTCGAAGGCTTCGATGTGCGCCCATTCGAGCCGTGCCATGTCGAGCGCAAGCTGTTTGTGCGGCGAAACCCAGCGCGGTTCGCCCTCTATAAATTTCACCAGCCGGGAGCCAAGATTTCGTAAAGTGAAAGATTCCGACGGATAATGTGCGAGATAGGCGTCGGCAAGCCGCTCAAATTGATTGTCGCCTAGAACCGCACGCAGGCCGGGATAATCCTCGTAAAAACATTGCCGGATGCGAAACCAGTATTGCCGGTTGTAGATTTCCAGCCGCTCGAAGGAAGTCAGCCGGTCATTCGGCTTGATAAACTGGTTGATGACGACTTTTGTGGCGCGGCCATCAACCCATTTGACCTGCATTTTATCCCCGCGCGCCAGCGGACGCATGACGGCGGCGGCCATGAGCCTTTGCAACTCGGATAATTCGCCCACCGTCTGGCGGTCAGGGTTTGATAGTTTTGTTTTCAAGACGTTTGATAAATTGATTCGCTTTGAGCGCTTCGTCGTGGACTTCGTTGAAAGTCGGAATCCGGTCGTCCCATTCCAGCAACGTCGCGGTTCTGCCGGTGCGCTGGATCGCGCGCTCGTAAAGTTTCCAGACCGGATCAATCACCGGATGATCGTGCGTGTCCAAAATGTATTTCTCAAATTTGCTGTGACCGGCGATGTGAATCTGTGCTACGCGGTGCGCGGGAATTCCATTCACATAATCGAACGGGTTGAAATTGTGGTTGCGCGAAGAGACGTAAATGTTGTTCACGTCCAAAAGAATTCCACAATCGGCATATTCGACAACTTCGTTGAGAAATTCCCATTCGGTCATTTCGGAAACATGAAATTCCGCGTAGCTGCTGACATTTTCGACGCAGATCGGCACTTCCAGGAAATCGCGCGCCGCCCGGATTTTTTGTGCCGTTATCTTTGCGGCGGCAAACGTGTAAGGCATCGGCAGCAAATCATGCGTGTAGCGTCCGTCCACGCTGCCCCAGCAAAGATGGTCGGAAAGCCAGGGCGTATTCGTGCGCTTTACGAGGCGCTTAAGTTTTTTCAGATGCTCGCGGTTCAATTTTCCCGACGAGCCGAAATACATCGAGACGCCGTGCTGCACGACGCGATATTGTTCGAGGATTTGATCCAGCACTTTCAACGGTCGCCCGCCGTCGCACATGAAATTTTCTGAAATGATTTCAAACCAGTCCACCGTCGGTTTTTTGGAGAGAATATGGTCGTAATGCGGCACGCGCAGGCCGATGCCGATGCCATAATCGGTGAAATTGTTAAATGGGTTCGCGGGCATGAATCAAAAATGGAGGACGGAACATTTTACGGCTCCGCCCTCCAATGAATTTGGCAAGTTAAACGCCTTTGCAGCCGCCCTTGCCTTTGCAGGTGTTCTGACCCTTGCAACTGTTATTGTCGCTGCCGCCCTTGCAGCCGCCCTGACCTTTGCAGGTGTTCTTGCCTTTGCAGTCATGCTTGCCCAAGTCCCCGCTCGGCGCATTCGTGCCGGGGGCGTTGGTGCTGGTATCCTGCGCTTTGGCGATGACGCCGGTCATCAATCCGGTGATGGCCGCAGTGATAAGGAGTGTTCTTTGTGTTCTGCTCATAATGTTCTTTTTATTTTGTTTGGTTTATGAAGAACCGGCGGTCAACTGGCTTGGGTATGCGCCGATCTTCGGAGGTGAGAGACAGCAGCCCGCGTTTTATTCCAAATAATTTTTCTAAAAATTAGAAATACTTGCCAGCTCGAAGGGAATGCTGGCCGGTGACTGCCATTTTGCGGCTGCCTTTGGTTGCAAAATCCTTTCCAAAGCTGCCATGTCGCCATGACCTACCATCAAATATGCCTTGCCGTCGTGACTCCAGCTTGCAGTGGGCATCCCGCCGCTGCTGACAAACTGCGGCTTGTCCTCCGGCGGCGCATCAGGAAAGACGTTTGCCCCGGCGACAAATAAATCCACATGGCCTGAACCGCTCAATCCGTAGCAAAGCATCGAAACTTTTTGACCATGCCAGTCCAGCACGCGGCAACCCATCAGCCCGCTGTCACCATTCAGAGCCACTGGCAAAACAAAATTATTTTCACCGTGATGTTCGCCGAGCCACGCGACGACTTGTTTCATGTCCTTGTTTTCAACATCCACATGATTTGAATCGTTCACAGCCGCATAAACCATCCGGGCGGAATAATCGGCAAAATGTGCGTTGTTTTCCGGTTGCTTCCAAAAAACGGCAATGCCAAAAAGAATAACAACCGCCGCAGCTACTGCCCACGCCGCAGTTAATCCGAACGGAAACAAATTCCGCCACCAAACCGGAGCAGGCAGTTCAACGATTTTTTGACGCAGCAGATTTTCGTGGGCCAGCAATTTGTCCTTCAAATCCGGCGGCACGGGCAGCGATTTGATTTCACGGCTGACTAGCGCGTCAAATTTTTGTTGCCGGGCAAACCATGTCGCAAGTTCAGGATCACGTTTCGCCAGCGCCAGCGCCTCGGCAAACTGTGGATCGTCTGCGTCCTGTCCGCCGGGGCGGTAGGCTTGCAAAATCAATTTGGCTTCATCGCAGTTCATGGCGTTTCGTTCGCTAAAATTGTTCTCCGCAGCAATTCCTTGCCGCGCGAAATGCGCGACATCACCGTGCCAATCGGCACTTCGAGAATTTCCGCTATGTCGCGATAAGAATGTTCTTCGAGATAAAACAACGCCAGCGGCGCGCGATAAGTTTCATCCAATCGTTGTAACGCTGAAATGACACTCGCGCCATCCAGTTGCTTTTCCGGCATGGGAGAATCTGCCGGTAATTCTTCGCCGTCCAGATTGGAGATTTCCACTTTCGGAAATTTGTCCTCGTGCCGGCGCTGGCCGAGAAATTCACGATGCAATGTCGTGAACAGCCACGATTTCGCCTTCGATTTGTCGCGCAGTTGATCACCTTTCGCCGCCCAACGGTAAAATGTCTGCTGCACCAGATCGCTTGCGTCGGCTTCGCTGCGTGCGAGGCTCAACGCAAAACGATACAGTGGTTCGTAATGCGTATTCACCAGGTTTTCAAATGACGTTTCGTCCATAGGTAGGAGCGACGGGCGGCAGATTTATTCCATTTACCCCTTGCCGTCCAATTTAATTACGCAAAATCCCGTCCGCTTTGACATTAAACTGGTTCGTTTGCCGGTTTTGGTGTCCACGCAGCAGAAAACTCCACCGCGAAGACCGCGCCGGATTAAACGGAAACGTGTTTTCATGTGATCTTTCACGCAACCGCGAAGATAAATGAAGCCAATCCTGAAGCGTTAAGGAGTAACCGGTGGTTTATCGCCCTTTACACTTAATTCCTGGCGAACACCGAAATTGGTGTCCGTTTTGGTGTCCGTTTTGGACTCAATGGCTCTTAAACCACTACTGCACACACAGTAAAGAATGGAGCCAGTTGTCGGATTTGGCCGATTATCCCCGCGTTTGTAGTTCAAATATGCCTGATTTCATTGGGTAATCAAGCAAATTCGTTTTAACCAAACCATACCGATTTTTACTCGTTTGGTGTCCGTTTTGGTGTCCGCTTCACACCTAATTTCTTTCTTAAAAACCTGATTCATTTCTTTCTGTCCGCTTTCTGTCCGCTGTTGGAAGATTCATTGACTACCATTTCATTTCGCATTTGAAAATTAGGCTCGCTCTAAAACGCGTGACTCTTAAACGAATGACTGCCTCAAATTT
>CAZIFP010000183.1:0-6170 GCA_964538105.1 uncultured Bifidobacteriaceae bacterium | reverse complement strand
CCCTTGAAACCCCATTCCTTGCGGAGCACGTCGCGCAGCAGCCATTCGCTCGCATGCGACGGCACGCCATCAATCTCGTTGTAAGACGCCATCACGCTGATCGCGCCGCCCTTGGCAATCACGTCTTTGAACGGATGCAAAAACGTCTCGCGCAGCACGCGTTCGGAGACGTTCACCGGCGCGCAGTTCTGGCCGGATTCCGGCTGGCCGTGCGCCGCAAAATGTTTGAGCGTGGCGATGACGCGCTTCTTGTCTTTGAACGTCGCATCGCCCTGAAACCCGCGCACGGCGGCGATGCCGAGCTGCGTGTTGAGATACGGGTCTTCGCCGTAAGTTTCTTCGACGCGGCCCCAACGCGCGTCGCGCGCCACGTCCACGACAGGGGTAAGCGCCTGGTGCGCGCCGCGCACCCGCGTCTCCTCGGCGGTCATCGTGAAGAGTTTTTCCACAAGTTCGGGATTGAACGTAGCGCCGAGGCCGATGGGCTGCGAAAAACTCGTCGCGCCGATGGCTGCGTGGCCGTGCAGACATTCCTCGTGAAACATCACCGGAATCCCCAGCCGGGTATTTTCGATGAAAAATTTCTGGATCGCGTTGGCGAGTTCCGCCGTCTCCCTGGCGTTCTTGCCGACGCCAGCGTCGCTCGGCGTGCTGCCGGCGTCGCTCGGCCGGCCGATCTGGCCAATGCCGTGACCTTTTTTGAACGCGGCCTTCGCCTTTTGAAAATCAAAGTTGCTGTTTGCATCGAGCAGCTTCGTGGTTTTCTCCTGCCAGATGCACATCATCTGCGCGGCTTTTTCCTCCAACGTCATGCGCGCCAGCAAATCTTTCACGCGGGCGGGCGCGGCGGCGGCGGGATTTTTGTAGAGGGGAATTTTGGCGGCGGACTTCTTGTTCATGTCGGGTCGGTTAAAAGGCGGTTTGGATAAATTGTGGTAAGAGTCGGCAATGCACGGGAGTATTTCAACCGCAATTTCACGCAGGAATGGACGAAGCTACGATTCGCATGGAGAATCATCCAATTCTTTGGAAATTATCCCGGTTCTGATGGATAATGGAGAGGAGTTACCAGTCAGAAAAATTGATGGAGCAGCGCCAGACACCGATGGTGATACTGTTATAAGTTTGAAAACCTCACTTAAAATCCGGTCGTTGATTGTGATGCCGATGGTTCTGGTTGCGGCATTCACTTTGTCGGGGGCGCATTGTTTTGCCCAATCACATGACCTTGTCAGCGGCAACCTGGTTCAGTTCGACGACAATGGCATCTGGACCTGGTATTCAGACGAACGGACCGTGGTTGACACCAACGGCAATAAGCTGGTCGTCGGCTGCGTTGAAAACGCGGCGGGTTTGGGCGGCTTGGATCGCGACGGGAATATCAATGTGACGAGATGGGATGTGCCAAGCGGCATGGGTCCGCGCTATTTGCTCCACCCTCATTTTACCTCCGACGGAGGAGGCGATGACCACAACGCGCCTGGACTGGTGGCCTGGCCGAACGGCAAATATCTGGCGATGTATACCGGGCACAATGCCGACATGCTCACGCTTTACCGCACCTTCGATCCCGTTACCGGCGTCTGGGCACCGGAAGAGACGAATAATTGGGCCAACATAGTCCCCGGCGGCTGCAACTTTAAAACCACCTATTCCAATCCCTGGTATATGTCGGCGGAAGGCAAGACCTACGACTATTCGCGGGGCAACAACAAAAGCCCGAACTGCATCATTTCCACCGATTTCGGGAACTCCTGGGCCTGGAGCGGGGAGCTGACCACCAACGACAATGTCGGTTATGTCAACGGCTACTTCAAATACTGGGGCAATGGTGTGGATCGCATTGATTTTATCTGCACGGAATATCATCCCCGCGACTTCAACACGAGCATCTACCACGGCTATATCAGCAACGGCATGAGTTTCAATTCATTTGGAACGGTGATGGACACCAATGTTTACGACCAGTTGGACATGCCCAAGCCGCAGTATTTCACGCCGGTTTTCACCGCCGGCACGGTGATGCCGCCGGGCCAGACCAATTACCGCTGCTGGAATGATGATGTCTGCCGGTATCCTGACGGCTCGATCGAATGCATCATCGCCGCACGAATCAACAATAACACGACGACGTCGGGCCAGGACTCCAGCATCAATCCGAACCACGCCTTTTTCTTCTGCCGCTTTGACGGGACAAAATGGACGCCCACCTATTTGTGTCAGGCCGGATACAAACTATATGCCAACGAAGGAGATTATGTCGGTTTGGGATGCCTGAACCCGAACGACCCAAACACCATCTATATCTCCACCGAATTCGATCCGCGTGCCGTCCAGCCCGGGGTCACGGACACCAACCTGCAATACTCGACCGCCCATGAAATTTGGAAAGGGGTCACCACCAACCACGGGTCCAGTTTAGCCTGGACGCCCATCACGCAGAATTCCTATCGTGACAATCTTCGCCCAATCATGCCGCTCTGGGACAACAATGATTCCGCCTTGCTGTGGTTCCGGGGAACCTACAACTCCGCCCAGAGTGTTGATGGAGCGGCTTTGGGCATCGTGGAGCATCGCACGGAAGTCGTTGGCCAGATGCACTATGTGGATGCCAACACCACCAACACCTTCCTGACCAATGGCACGGCGCTGGTTTTTAGTCCGGCGGCCAACCAATGGCATTTGCAGACCGGCGTCGGCAATGGCGGAACCGTGATCAGTTCTGCGGATTCCATCGCCGAAAAAGCAACCAACCTGATGACCCAGGTGACGGTGCCCGGCCCCGGCACTTATGATCTGTGGGTCAATTTTTGGGGAAACCCCGAGGCCGATTGGCGAATTCAGGCGGGTCTTTCCGTGACCAACCTGCAGGTCTATCGGTCAGAGAAGTGCGAACAGGTCCAGCCTTGGACCCAGGATACAACTCTCGTGCTGACCAACACCAGCCCGGCCAGCAACTATCTTTATCAAGCTTATGTCGGCCGGGTGGTGGTCACCAACAACTTCACCGTCAACGTGCTCGTGGGCGACTGGCCCTACCAAACCGGCACGAATGTTCTCGTCGCCAGTTCCTGCCGCACCTGGTATGACGGCGTCAGCTACGCCAAGGTCAGCCCGCTCCAGATCACCGGCACGGCCTACAACAACGCCGTGTCATCCGTGACGCTGGTCTGGAATTCGCCGCCGCCGGAAATGTCGCTGACGACACCGACTTATACGCTGCAGAAAACAGCTTCATTGGTTCCCCCGATAATGTGGACAACGGTGGCGACCGGAATACCGGCCACATCCCAGGCATACACCACCACCAATGTTGACGCTTCCGCCAACGAAAGCACGGCGTTTTATCGCGTTACCCGGCCGTAAGTGTTTTGGAAAATCATTGTGGTGACCAGACCTTGAATTCTCCGCCGCAGTGCAGCATGGCCAGCAGATACAACATGCCGTCGTAATAGCGCCACTGTCCCGTCGGCACCGACGAGTTCCACAGCGCCTCGACAAATTTCTGCGAGCGCGGGTTCGTCGCCGCGAGGCTGGCGACGGCATTCATCGCCACCAGACCGGTGACGTGGTCGTTGCCAAATTGAGTTCCGTCCAACGTGAAGCGATTGCCATAGTTCGCCAGAACTTTCGATTCAAAAAATGTCTGGACGCGGTCGCTTAATTCTTTTTCGCGGACATCCTGGTTCCACCAAGCCCAGTCCACCGACCAGTTCATCGCCGTGCGCCATGAATCATATTGAAAATTCGCGCTGTTCGTGTTCCACGGTGCGGCCCACGGCGTGCCGTCGAAATTGGCGTAGTCCGGCGCAAGGCCGGTGACGGGATTGGCCGCGTGCTGGAAAAATTCGCGGCTTGCTCTCGCGGCCTGCGCCCAAAATTTACGATCTGCTGCCGGCCCGCATTGCGCCCACAATTCATAGAAAGCCGGAAGCTGGTAAGACGGATCGGTGTGATTCCAGTTCGCCACGTCCGGCGTGAAGCGGACGAGTTTTAGCTTTGGTTCAAACAACGCGCCCGCCGTCATCGTTCCCTTGACCGTTGTGCCAGTGATCAACTTGCGACTTTTCATGTCGGACAAAAGCCGGTCGGCTTCCGCGCGATAATTGTAAATCCCCGTGCCGTTTCCCCAGCGCGCGGCGGCAAAGTAAAGCGCCGTCGCAAAATACTGTTCGCCGTCCGGCGCGGGCATTTCGTCGTTGGCCACGCCGTTGGTCTTCATGGACCATGAGAAATAACCGAACGACGGATCTGCGGGCGGGCCGTGATACATGAACGTCTTCGACCAGTTCCAAATCGCGTCGAACTCCGCCTTTTTATCGAGTTGCACGGCAATCATCATGCCATAAGACATGCCCTCGGAACGCACATCGCCGTTGCCAAGATCGTGAATGTAGGCGAGAGCGCCGCTGCCATTCGTGCCCGCCGTAAAATAGACCGCCTGAGTGGCAGGATCGCCGTGGAACAACTGCTGGAAAGCTGAATCAATTTTCACGGTCACCGCCTGCGGCGAATGGCCGGCTTCAACAAACAGGTTCCGGTAATTTCCGGTGGCAACCGCGCCGTCGGTTGGAGCAACTGGAGCGCAATCGCAAACCGTCAAAAACAGCAGTGATCCCAGGCCCGTGCCGAAACAAATCAGGTTTTTCATGGTTCAAAAAATTTCCGTGCCAGCAATTCAAATCATTTCGGCGACCAGATCTGGAATTCGCCGCTGCAATGCAGCAGCGCCATCATGTAAAGCAGACCTTCGTAGTAACGTTCCAGGCCGTCCGGCGTCGGCGTGTTCCACAAGGCTTCCACGAATTCTTTGGCGCGCGGATTGGTCGCCGCGAGGCTCGCGTCGGCATTCACCGCCACCAGTCCCTGCGCGTGTCGGGCATCAAGTGGTTTGCCGTCAAGCGTGAACTGGCAGCCATAAGTTTCCATTCCCCGCGATTCAAAGAACGCTTGAAGCCTGTCGCTCAATGCGCGTTCGGGCGGGTCTTTCGCCCACCATGACCAGTCCACCGACCAGTTGCCGGCGGTTCGGAACGAATCGTAACCGAAATGCGACGCGCTTTTGCTCCAGCCGTTGGTCGCCGGACTGCCGTCAAAATTCGCGTAGTCGGGCGCCAGACCGGTAATTGGATTCGCCGTGCGCACGAAAAAATCACGGCTGTTCGTAGCGGCCTGCATCCAAAAATCCCTGTCCGCCGGCGGCCCCCAGCGCGCCCACAATTCATAAAACGCCGGCAGATGATACGACGGATCGGTGAACGGCGGACGTTCGGTGCTGGGCGAGAACAAAATCATCTTGTGCTCCTCGTTCACCAGAGGCCCGCACGAGACCATCCGTGTGAAATTAGTGCCTTGGCGCAGCATTGAGATTTGCCCGGTGATGACGGCGCGATGCCGCATGTTTGTCAGCAGTTCATCGGCCTGCGCTTTGTAATTGTAAATTCCGGCGCCGCTGCCCCAGCGGTTCGCCGCAAAGTAAAGCGCCATGGCATAATACGACTCTCCGTCCGGCGCGACAAACTCGCTCATGGTCACGCCGTTGGTCTTCGCCTGCCACGAAAAAAATCCGCAGGACGGATGTTTTGGATCGGCGTGATACAAATAGGTTTTCGACCAGTTCCAGAGCGCGTCAAACTTGACTTTTTTGTCCATTTGCACCGCGATCATCATGCCGTAGGACAGGCCTTCCGTGCGCACGTCGTTGTGCTTGATGTCCGTGATGTAAGCCAGCGGGCCGTTGGAATTGGCTCCGGCGGAATAATAAACCGCCTGGTTGGTCGGGTTGCCGTGAAACAACTGCTGAAACGCCAAATCCACTTTTTCCTGAATTTCCTTTTGCGAATGACCGTTTTCGGCAAACAAATTGCGGTAATGTCCGGTGGCGAACGCGCCCGAACCGTCCGCACCGGCTTGCAGTTTTTGAAGGCTGCTGCACGCCGTCAGAAACAAGGATGCCATCATGAGCACCACAAAAATAACAACCACGTTTTGCTTCATAAAAATTGGCCCGCGTCCAAATCAATTTCCAGAAACGGAAGGAGCTTTTGCGCCGGCATGATAACTTTCCGGCGGGCCTAGATAGCTCGGCTTTACGCCGCCGCAGTCCACGACGATTTTTTGCAGCACCACGCCCGGATCCACCATCCAGTATTTCAGCGTGTGATAACCGG
>CAZIFP010000182.1:4093-6199 GCA_964538105.1 uncultured Bifidobacteriaceae bacterium | reverse complement strand
AGCCACCTCGCCGGTCACCCCCTTGACAATAACCCGTTTTCCTATAAGCCATGCCATGCACGTTGATGCTTTGCGGATTTTCTGCAACGTGGCGGACACGCACAGCTTCACCGATGCCGCCCGCCTCCATTGCTGCACCCCGGCCAATGCCAGCCACTCATTCCACGCCATGGAAACGGAATTCGACATGCCGCTGGCCGAACATTTCCTCCGCCAGATCCGGCTCAACGACGCCGGGTTGGTCTGCCACCCGTTCTGCCGGCAGATTGTCAGCCTGGCCGATGAGATGGCGGACAAGATTGATAAAATCCGGGAAGGCTCCGGCGCGTTGGAAATCGCCGCGTGCCCCTGCATCGGGCTGTATCGCCTGCCGCCGCTGCTCGACGCATTCCAACTGGCCTTCCCCGGCATCACCGTCCGGATCCGGCAGGAATCCCACGACGACGTGCATCAGGCGGTGCTCGACAACCAGGTGGATGCCGGCCTCGTGCCCTATCCGCGCCATGAACCGGGACTGGTCGTCGGGATCTTCCGCCGCGTGCCGCTCGTGCTCGTCTGCCACCCGGCCAATCCCCTGGCCGCGCTGCCCATGGTCACCGCCCGGCAGCTCCGGAACCGGCCCGTCGTGGTCTGGAACCAGATTCCGTGGCTGACCCTGTTGCCGGAGATGCTTGCGAACGAACGACACTTCTACCTGCCGCGCCACCGGTTCGACGACGTGGACCCGGCCATTGAAGCGGTGATGGCGGGTGACGGCGTGGCGGTGCTGCCGGCCAGCCTTGTGCGGGACGAGGTCGCGCAACGGAGTCTGGCGGCGGTGCCGTTTGAAAACGGCCGGCACATGGTGCCGGTGGCGGTCATCCACCGGAAACGCCGCAAACTGCCGCCGGCGCTGAAACAATTCCTCCAGTTCCTCCAACAGCCGGAGCCGGGGGAAACAGATGAGGGAAAATTATTGCCTACTGTTTGAGCCGGAAAAAGGCGGCCTGGCCGCTGGTTGCGTTGGTGAACGCATAGTAGGAACCGATCATGCCGATGCCATTGGTGATGCTGCTCCAGCTCCCGGCGGACAAATTGGTGGTGGATTGCAAAGTGTAACCGGAGGCACTGGTCGGCCAGTAGAGCGCAACCGTGTTGCCGGACGGGATGATGGTCAGTTGCGGCCCCGCCGTGACGGCCAGCGGTGGGGAAACCGCGACGTAATTCGGCACCAGCCAGCCGCCGGCGGTGGTCGCCACGCGTTTGGACCCGTCGGCGGAATAGGCAATGGAACCCGCGTCGGTCAGCGTTGGGTCGGGCGTCCAGGTGGCTCCGGAATTGGTGGAGGAATACACCACGTTGGGACTGATGGTTTGATAGGAATTGTAGCAGCCGACCGTGATCTTGGTGCCATCGGGCGTGCAGGCCACTGCGCCGTAGGCCAGGTTTGGCAGGGTGGTCGGCAGCCAGTTGGCCCCCGCATTGGTGGAGATCATCACGGGACCGGGATTATTATTGGTGTCGCCATACGCCGCCGCGACCATGAAGTTGCCGTTGGTGGAACAGGCGATCGCCGACCACTCCCAGTTCGGGGAGGCGTCGCTCAACTGCCAGGTCACGCCTGAATTGGTGGAATATTCAAGCTCCCCTCCGCCCGTGAGCGCGGTGGTGTTGCCAATAAAATACAAGGCTCCGCCCGCCACCGCCATTTTGGTGCCGTCGGCCGAAATGGCGACCGACTGAAAATTGCCGATGAGCGGAACGGCTGCGGTCAGACCCCAGCTCGCTCCGGAATTGGTGGAGGTATAAATTCCATACCAACTCGCCGCCACGAGTTTGGTGCCATCCGGCGAGGAGGCGACCGCGTGGTAATTATCATAAGGTGCCGCCGCTGGCAGCCAGGTGTTGCCGGAGTTGGTGGAGAAGTAAATGGCACCGTATTCGTCCTGGCCTACCGCCGCCAGTTTCACGCCGTCGGCTGACGACGTTACTGCCGACCACCGGTTTGACACGACGGTGTTTTTCACATCCCAAGTGGCCCCGCGGTTGGTGGAAACCCAAATGCCCGACTCGTAGCCATCCAGCACCAGCTTCATGCCGTCGGCGGAACAGGCCACGCCCGACCAG
>CAZIFP010000182.1:0-3993 GCA_964538105.1 uncultured Bifidobacteriaceae bacterium | reverse complement strand
GTAGCCATCCAGCACCAGCTTCATGCCGTCGGCGGAACAGGCCACGCCCGACCAGAAAGACTGCGGCATGGTGGTGATGGACCAATCCTGGGCCAGCGTGGAAAAACTCACGGACAGAAGACCGCACAGAATCGCTAAAGCTCGCAAGGATGCCTTCATTCAGGTTTGAATGTAAATCCAGTTTGCTTGCGGGTCGAATAAAAACTGCCACTCGCGCCGGATTATGAACCGCGAATCACGCCCCTGCCGCGCCGAAGTCTGACGTAGGCGGGAAACACTCTGACAAACTCAAGGTGACCCCTTTGCCGCAACAATGTCTAAACGTTGGGGGTTGCCTCATACTCTACAACCACTTTGCGAGGATAGGGAAAAAGCATCAGCAGCAGGCCTCCGGCCAGGGCAAACACGATGATCGCGGCGACAGTTGCAAAATCAACCACGAAACCCGAAAATTCCCAGTTCGGAAGTATTTTAGCGAATGGCGCCACCAGCGGGGCCGTGACACCATAAAGCCACGCGACAAACGGCGTGCCTTTGTTGACCACCAAAAACTCAAATATCAATCTGAAGGTTAAAAGCAGTTCGATGACGCCCACCACAATATTGATAAAGGCCTTTAAAATTCTAAACATAAATATAGTCTGTTAAGCTGCACATGAGCCAGACTACGCGGTCCGGCACACCTTCGCCATGGGGTGTAACCCGAATGCGTGAACGCAAATTAATACGCTGAATGCGTAACAGAAATTAGCCAGGTGTTGGTGCGCCAGCACCCAGGCCTCCGCCCGGCGCTGGTGATGGACGGATGACGCGGCCCGAAGTTGACAGCCACGCGCCCGATGCGAAATTGGCGGCCTATGGATTTACAACTCACTGACAAGCTCGCCCTCGTTTCCGGTTCCACCAAAGGCATCGGCCTGGCCATCGCCACCGGCCTCGCGCGCGAAGGCGCCGCCGTCATCATCAACGGCCGGACCGACAAATCCGTCACCGAAGCCCTCGCAAAAATCCGCGCCGCCGTGCCGACCGCGAAACTCAACAGTTTTGCCGGCGACCTCGCCGACGCCGCGACCGTGGAGCAACTGGTCCGGCAATTTCCCGCCGTGGACATCCTCGTCAACAACCTCGGCATCTTCGAACCCAAGCCGTTCGAGTCGATTCCCGATGCCGACTGGCGGCGTTTCTTTGAGGTGAACGTCCTGAGCGGCGTGCGGCTGAGCCGCGCCTATCTGCCCGGCATGAAATCGAAAAACTGGGGGCGCATCCTCTTCATCAGCAGCGAGAGCGGCGTCCAGATTCCCGCCGAGATGATCCATTACGGCACCACCAAGACCGCGCAGCTCGCCGTCTCGCGCGGCCTGGCCGAGACCTGCGCCGGCACCGGCGTGACCGTCAACGCCGTGCTGCCCGGACCCACCCGCTCCGACGGCGTGGATGAATTCGTGAAGCAGTTGAGTGGCGGAAAACCGTTCGAGGAATTTGAAAAGGAATTTTTCACCAGCGTCCGGCCCAGTTCCCTGCTGCGACGGTTTGCCACCACGGAGGAAGTGGCCAACCTGGTGGTGTATCTGGCCAGCCCACGGTCCGCCGCCACCAACGGCGCGGCCCTGCGCGTGGACGGCGGCGTGGTGCGCGCCTGCTTTTAAGGCGGGTCAAACCGCAAACTGCCACCCGCCCTGAAACAATTCCTCCAGTTCCTCCAACGACCGGAGCTGGGGGAAAAAGTTTAGTCACAGTTGGGCAGCCGGCTTAAATTATGGCGTGAAGAAAAGTCCCCAATCACACCAGAAGCATTGCACGGACGTAAGCATGTTGGTGACGGCAACGTCATAACGCTCCCGCTGAAACAGCCCGAGAATCAGAATAAACGGCAGCGACACCAGCCACACGACGGGAAACAGCAGATACCACCAGAAGAGGCTGATGAGGCATTCCAGGATGAATTCAAAAACCGCTTCCAGGATCGTTTGTATCATGGCAATTGCCGGCGTGGTTAGCAATACTCGTCCGGATGAAATCTCCCGACACCGTCGTGCTCGTCTGGTTTGCCGTCATCAACGCGGTGACGCTGCTTCTGTTTGGTTTCGACAAATGGCGGGCAGGTGGAACCGGCCGGCGCGTTTCCGAATTAAAGCTGGCGTTGGTGTGTGCGCTGGGCGGCTGGCCGGCCGGATTGCTCGGCATGATTTTGTTTCATCACAAGACCACCAAGTGGACGTTCAAGCTGAAATTTTTTCTCGCGCTGATCCCTTTTGTCGCCGGAGTCTGGGCGTGGTGGCACTGGCGCTGAATCCTGAAGCCGGTTTGCGGGATGCCAGACCTGGCACCCGGGTTATGAATGAGTGCGGTTGTCTTTGACACGGGCCGGCTCTTTGGCAGCATTGCGCGCCAACAAAACATGAGCCGCCAAACGTATTCCGCAAATCCAGCCAGTCTGCCGCACACCGGCACTTTTCGTTTTCCCGGAGATTTCTGGTGGGGCGCCGCCACCTCGTCTTATCAAATCGAAGGGGCGGTGGCCTTGGACGGGAGAAAGCCCAGCATCTGGGACACTTTTTGCCGGGCCAACGGAACCATCAAGGATGGTTCCAATGGCGACGCGGCCTGCGACCACTACCACCGTTATCCCGAGGATGTGAAGTTGCTGGCGGACCTCGGCGTGAAACACTATCGCTTCAGCCTCTCGTGGTCGCGCCTGATTCCCGATGGCCGGGGCGCCGTCAACCCGAAGGGCGTGGATTTTTACCGCCGGCTGGCGGAGACCCTGCTGGCCCACGGCATCACGCCGCACGCGACCTTGTATCACTGGGATTTGCCGCAGACGTTGCAAGATGCCTATGGCGGCTGGCAAAGCCGGGAAGTGGCCGGGGATTTCGCCAACTACGCCAGCGTGGCCGTGAAATCCCTGGGCGATGTCATCACGCATTGGATGACGATGAACGAAATATCCTGTTTCACCTATGCGAATGGATATGGCGTCGGCCAGCCCGGTTTTCACGCTCCCGGCATCGCCTTGAACACCCGCAAGGAGCGGGCGCAGATCGTGCATCACGCGCTGCTAGCGCACGGATTGAGCTGCCAGGCGATCCGGGCCGCGTCACCGGTGAAATGCAATGTGGCCGCGGCGGAAAATTTTCATGCGTATGTTCCCATCGTGGAAACGCCGGAGCACGTTGCCGCCGTCCGCAAAGCTTTTGTGGCGGAAGCACCGAACGCCTGCATCCTGATGCCGCTGCTCACCGGCCGTTACAACGAGACCTGGCTGGCAGCCCAGGGCGACCAGGCACCGGAGATTGCCGATGGCGACCTGAAAACCATTCACCAGCCGCTGGATTCCCTTGGCTTCAACTGTTACACGGGCACCTATGTGCGCGCAGCGGACAATGCCGCCGGATATGAGCTGGTTCCGATGTTTGAACCATTTCCGAAAGCCCATCTGCCGTGGCTGAACATTGTTCCCGAATCCATCTATTGGGGCGTGCGCATGGTTCGGGAGGCGGCCGGTCAAGCGAACCTCCCGGTGTTCATCAGCGAAAATGGTTGCGCCGACGGCGCGCTGCCCGACGCCCGTGGCGAAGTGGCGGACATTGACCGCATCATGTATCTGCGCGCCTATCTGCGGAACGTCGAACGGGCCATCAGCGAGGGTTTTCCGGTCAACGGATATTTTTTGTGGAGCCTGATGGACAATTTCGAGTGGGCGGAAGGATACGAAAAACGTTTTGGCCTGGTGCGGGTGGACTATGCCACGCAAAAGCGGATTCCAAAATTGAGTTATCATTGGTATCAGCAGACCATCCGCCAGCAACGAGTTGCCTGAAGTTCAAAGGCGGCTCGTTGTTTTCGCGACGGTGGCAGTAAATCCGGCCGCGACGGATGTTCCGGCATCGTCTGCATCAGCGCTGCCTGATTCCGGCGGACGGTTTTTATGAGTGGACGGCGGACAAGACGCCCATCCGGCCTCCGGCTGGCCGAAGCCCGGCCTGCCATTCC
>CAZIFP010000181.1:0-6213 GCA_964538105.1 uncultured Bifidobacteriaceae bacterium | reverse complement strand
GCAAATCCCGTGGGTCGAATCGCTCGGCATCAGCTATCACGTCGGCGTGGACGGCCTGAATGTCGGACTGATTTTGATGGGCGCGATTGTCGCCTTCGCGGCGGCGTGCTGCTCGTGGGAAATCAAGGAGCGCGAGAAGGAATTTTACATCCTGCTGCTGGTGATGAGCGGCGGCATCCTCGGCGCGTTCGCATCGCTGGATTTGTTTTTCTTTTATTTCCTGCACGAACTCGCGCTGGTGCCGACGTTCATCATGATCGGCGTCTGGGGTCGCGGCGAAAAGAAGAACTACGCGACGTTCCAGATCACGCTGTATTTGAGCATCGGCGCGCTCATCGCGCTCATCGGCCTCATCGCGCTTTACCTGCAATCCGGCGCGAACACCTTCGATATTCCGAAAATCATCGAACACGCCAAGACTAACCCGCTGGCGGTGAATGCGCAGAACTTCATCTTCCCGCTGCTGTTGTTTGGCTTCGGCATTCTGGTTTCGCTCTGGCCGTTCCATTCGTGGGCGCCGCTGGGTTACGGCGCCGCTCCGTCGCCGACCGCCATGCTTCATGCCGGCGTGCTGAAAAAGTTCGGTCTTTACGGTGTGATCCGCATCGCGCTGCCGCTGATGCCGCAGGCCGCACACCATTGGATGACTTTTCTTGCATGGCTCTGCCTCGGCAACATCCTTTACGTCGGGTGGGTGGCGATGAAGCAAAAAGATTTGAACCTGCTCATCGGCAATTCCAGCGTGGCGCACATGGGCTTCATTTTCCTCGGCATCGCGAGTCTAAACCTGATCGGCGTGACCGGCGCGGTGCTCATCATGGTCGCGCACGGATTCCTCGCGGCGCTGACCTTCGCGCTGAGCGGCTACATTTACAAACAGACTGGCACGCTGCAAATCAGCGAACTCGGCGGCCTCTGCCGCAAGCTGCCGTTCATCGGCACCGCGCTGCTGATGGCGGCGATGGCCGGTTGCGGTCTGCCCGGCTTCGCGAATTTCGTCGGTGAAGCCACGGTGTTCTTCGGCGCGTGGAAAATGTTCCCGACCGTCACCGTCATTGCGCTCTGGGGCGCGCTGGTCATCGGCGGCATCTACATGACGCGCGCCATCCGCAACGTCCTGCACGGACCGCTGCCGGCGAAATGGAATTCCATCGGCGACGCCTCGAATGCCTGGCGCAAGCTGCCTTACGCGCTCCTGCTCGTGAGCCTGCTGGTGTTCGGTTTTTGGCCGAAACTGCTGACCGAAAAAATTAATCCCGACGCGGAAATTATTGTTTCAAGTTACAAGTTGCAGGTTGCAAGTCTCCCGTCATCGGACGCGAAACCAAAAGCGGATTCAATCGGCAACCAGCAACTGGCAATCGAAAATAAATGAATTCCTCCCTGATCATGCTGGAAATATCGGTGATCGGCCTCGGCCTCGTGCTGATGCTGGCGGATCTGTTTGTGCCGGCCGAGCGCCGGCGTTTTATCGGCTACGCGGCCATCGCGGCGCTGGGCGTGCTGCTGGTTACGAGCTTGAGCGGCAACGGCAGTTGCGGTCAATTCGGAACCGCATTCGGCGGAATGTTCGTCAACGATGCGCTTTCCCTATTTTTTAAACAACTGTTCATTGTCGCGGCAATTCTGGTGTTGTTCATGGCCGCTGAATTTTCCGACAAACTCGCCGAAGGCAGCGTGGCCGAATATTATTCGCTCATCCTCTTCGCACTGGCGGGAATGCTGTTTGCCGCATCCTCCAATGACTTCACGATGCTGTTCGTCTCCATCGAACTCATCACGATCACGTTTTACATTCTCGTCAGTTTTCAGCGCAGCAAACTTCAGTCGCTTGAAGCCGGTGTGAAATATCTGATTCTTGGCGCGCTGTCGTCGTCGTTCATGGTTTTCGGAATCGCGCTGATCTGGGGAACGACCGGTGAACTTAACTTCACCAAGCTCGCCGCAGTTGCGCCGCAGTTTGCGGACAGCCAAATCTTCTTGCTCGGCGTGCTTTTGGTTTTGGTCGGACTCGGCTTCAAGATTGCCGCGTTTCCGTTTCAGATCTGGGCACCGGACGTTTATCAGGGCGCGCCGACGCCGACCACCGCGTTTCTCGCCATCGGCTCCAAGGCCGCCGGCTTTGTCTTGCTGCTGCGCGTGCTGTTCACCGCCGTTCCGAGCGTGACGGCGCATTGGGCGAATCTGCTCATCGTCATTTCCGGCATCACGATTCTCTACGGCAATCTCTGCGCGATTCCGCAGCGTAATTTGAAACGCCTCCTCGGCTATTCCAGCATCGCGCATGCCGGCTATTTGCTGCTCGGTGTTGCCGCGTTGAGCGCGAGCGGACAATCGGCGCTGATGTATTATCTCGCCGGTTATGTGTTCACAGTGATGGCGGGATTTTTCGTCATTACACTGGTCATGCGCCATTTGGCGACGGAAGACATTTCCGGGCTTGCCGGCTTGAACCAGCGTTCGCCGCTGCTCGCCGCCACGCTGACCATCGCGATGGTTTCGCTCGCGGGCATTCCGCCGCTCGCCGGCTTCTTCGGAAAATTCCTGCTCTTCAAAGCGGTGATTGAAGCGGCGCAGACCACTGGCAACCATGGATATTATTGCCTTGCGTTTACGGCGCTCGTTGGCGTCATCATTTCACTTTATTACTATTTTGGCGTCATCCGTGCGATTTATTGGAGTAAAGATCCGGCTGACTTGTCACCGATTGAACTTTCGGCTCCCGCCAAAGTTTCCATCTGGACCTGTATCGTGGGTATCTTCTGGATCGGGCTGTTCCCGAACACGATCTTGAATATTACCAACCTCGCAGCGGCGGTGTTTGCAAAATAAGCTTTATCAGAAGATCACGACAATTGCCGCCGGCACCCGTCCGCTGTATTTTCATCGGCGCCATTGAACAATGAAACTTCATTTTGGAACGGTTGGCGGCCGGCCCGCTGGCTGGGATTTTTCATGCTGCTGCTGTTGTTCGTTGCGCTGCGCTGGAACAATTTCAACGTGCCGCTGATCCGCGACGAGGGGGAATACGCCTATGCCGCCCAGCTTCTGATTCACGGCGGCATTCCTTACGAGGAGGCCTTCATCCAGAAACCGCCGATGATCATCTACAGTTACGCGCTGGCTCAACTGCTTCTGCCGGGCGTTTTTTGGGCGCCGCGCCTGCTGGCGTATCTCGCGGTGGCGCTTGCAACGGTCTTGCTCGGATTCATCGCACGGAAAGAGTTCGGCGATGAAGTCGCCTGGCTGGCGATGCTGCTGGCGACGCCGATGATCCTGCTGCCCGGACTGGACCAGTTTCCGGCCAATACGGAAATGTTCCTGCTGCTGCCGCTGCTGGCAACTTTTGCCATTTACGTCCACGCACGACATTGCGGCCAGAAGACAATCCACTGGCTTGCGGCGGGATTTTTGGGCACCACCACACTTTGCTACAAATATACGGCGTTGCCGCCGGTCGCATTTGTCTTCGTGGTCTGGGCGGTGGAGTCGTGGCGTCAGATGCGTGACGTGCGAACGCTGCTCAAGTTTTTCCTGGCCGCCGGGCTTGGCGGGGCGCTGGCGGCCGGCTTGGAATTGGGATTTTTTTTGATGCACGACGGCGGCGCACGACTCTGGGAATGCACGGTGCTTTTCAACCGCCAGTATCTTCACTCCAGCACCTTTGGCCATCGCTGGCTGTGGTGCGGGATTTTTTGGAGCAAATGGTGGGTGTTGTTCTTGATTCCGTGGGCGATTTTCCTCCGGCCGCCGTGCCGGATTGGATTTTGGCTGGGAGCTTTCATCAGTGCCGTCGTTGCCACCAGCGCCAGCGCCTACGGACAATACTACATCGTGCTGATGCCATTCTGGGCATTGCTGACCGCCGTCGGCATTCGCGCCCTGGCTGTGCGAATCGCCGGGGGTTCCGATTTTTTAAGCCGGAGGATGACCGGCTTGATTACCGTCCTCGTTTTGATTTTGCTCCTCCGGCCCGATTGGACCTGGCTGACCTGTTCCCACGCGCGGTTTTTGGAAGAGCGAATCAACTGTTACCCGTTTGGCGGGTCACAGGCGGTGGCGCGGCGGGTGGCGGAATTAAGCGGGCCGGACGACTTCGTCTATGTTGCCGGCTCGGAACCGCAAATCCTGTTTTACGCGCAACGCTACAGTCCCACGCGGTTCATCACCGCCTACGCCTTGATGATTCCAACGGTCGTGGCGGAAACATACCAGCGCGAGGCGATGGCGGCCCTGGTGAGGCACCCGCCAAAGCTGATTGTCTATTCGCTGGATAAAACCAGCTGGTTGCGGCAAACGGCCTCGCCCACAGATTTCCAGGATTTTCTCGGCCAGTTTATACGGCGGAATTATCTGTTGGTTGGCGGCTTTCTGGCGGACAGACCAAATAGTTGGACGGAACCGCTGTCCACGAACGACATGGCTGGCGCGAACTTGTTGCTCTTCCAGCGGAAGCCATCACCGTTATCACGCATCCATGGTTCACACCGTCCGCATCTGCACCGCGTCAACGATTTCGGTGCCGACGGAAATTGCGCCGATGATGACGACCGTCGCGCCGTGCAGCAACCGCCCCTGCTCGGCCAGATTTTTCAGCGCGGTCTCGATCGTGTTTTGCGGGTTGATGAAATCGAACGGCATGACAAATGAAGTGACGCCCCAGCACAACGCCATTTCGTTGGCGGTTTTTTCATTTTCGCACATCGCGTAAATCGGCGAGTAGTGCGGGCGCATCCAGCTCGCGTATTGCGCCATGCTGCCGTGCCGCGTGAAGACCAGCAGGGCGGCGGCCTTCAATTCATTCGCCATGACCACGGCGCTTTTGACCAGCTTCTGGCGCGGGTTGGTGAGCTCCGCCGCATCGTGAAACTGCGCGCTGCCGCTGCGCTCGATGCGCACGGCAATCTTGTCAAACACCTCGATGCACTTGAGCGGATATTTGCCGACGGTCGTCTCGCCGCTCAACATGATGGCATCCGCCTCCTCGAACACCGCGTTGGAAACGTCCGTGACCTCCGCGCGCGTCGGCATCGGCGACTCGATCATGCTTTCGAGCATGTGCGTGGCAACAATCACCGGCCGGCCAATGCGCAGACACGTCTTCACAATCCGCCGTTGCACGATAGGCAGCTCCTCGTAGGGAATTTCAATCCCCAAATCACCGCGCGCGACCATGATGCCGTCGGCTTCGTGGATGATGGCCTCCAGATTTCTAATGGCCTCCTGGTCTTCAATCTTGGCGATGACGAACGGAGCGGGTTTGCCTTCGTCAAACATTTCCCGGAGCTGGAGCAAATCGCGCGCCTCGCGCACGAACGAGAGCGCGATGAAATCCACGCCAAGTTCGAGGCCGAGCTTCACGTCCTTGATGTCCTTGGACGTAAGCGCCGGCAAACTGACTTTGACGCCGGGCAGGTTGATGTGGCGGCGGCTGCCGAGCTTGCCTTCGGTCAGAACTTCGCATTCGACCTTGTTGCCGGTTTTGGCCAGCACCTTCATCTGGATTGTGCCGTTGTCAATCAGCACCACGTCGCCGACGCTGATGTCGTTGACGAAGTTTTCGTAGTTCACGTCCACCGAATGCTCCTCCAGGTCGCGCTCGCCGCGGACGGTGAGCGTGAATTTCTGGCCGGGCTGCAAATCCAGCGGCACGCCAAGGTCGCCGGTGCGGATGGCCGGGCCTTGCGTGTCCATCATGATGCCGGTGTAACGTTCGCGCCGGGCGGACTCGGCGCGGATGGCCGCGAACACGCGGCGCACCCATTCATGCGGCGCGTGCGACATGTTCAGGCGGAAGACGTTGACGCCCGCGTCCATGAGCCTGCCGATCATCGCGGCGGAGTCGGTGGCCGGGCCGAGCGTGGATATGATTTTTGTCCGGCGAACGGTTCCTCGTTGCATGGGCAAAACATACCTCCGGCCGGCGCAAATAAAAGATTTTAATCCAATGAATTTATGCAAATGACGGTTAAAATTGTGCGCTTCCGCCGGTTCGATTATCGCCGTTATTCCGCCCATTCCCGCCGGTGAAAAATCAAAACGGGCTTGCCATGACGGGAACCGGCGGGCATACTTTGACCTTAACATTCAACTAAAATAATTTATGGCTGACGCAGCAAACAAATACACCGAAAACGCCGCCGGAAAATACTACGTGGACAACCAATGCATTGACTGCGACCTGTGCCGCGAGACGGCGCCGGACAATTTCAA
>CAZIFP010000180.1:0-6253 GCA_964538105.1 uncultured Bifidobacteriaceae bacterium | reverse complement strand
GGTTTGATGATGGTAGGGACGGCGCGCTGCGCCGTCCGGTCATCGCAGCGCGATGACCCTACCTAAAAATTCAAGGCCGGAACGGGCAACTGTTCCGGCCTCTTTTTGTTGGCTGCGATAAAAAAAGCGGGCGACCCTTGCGAGCCGCCCGCCGTGAAGGTCAATTCAGATTATTCGCTGGCGCCCTTGCTCGCCGTCTCGGCCTCTTTCATCTTTTCCGCCATCTCGGCTTTCACGGCCTCAAGGTTGAAACTCGCGCCTTTTTGCATCGGCGGGTATTCAATGAAGGTCTGGAGTTCCTTGCCCACCACCTGCTGGACAAACACAAAGCGCCAGAATTGATACTTGAACCAGTCGAAGTATTGCTGCGCGCCTTCTTTCGTGCCGTCATTCGGCCAGCCGGTGCGCTCGAATGGATCGAGGCGCAGGTTGGTGATAATCGGCACGTCAAGGTGCGGCTTGGCCCCGAGCCAGCCCTGGGGCTGGTCAATGAAACGGTATTTGTAATCGTCAATGCGCACCGCGCCAACCGTGCTTTCGCCAAGATAGAAGATTTCGTGGCGGGCGGATTTGCCCTGGCCGGTAATGGCGGCCATCTGGTCGTAGCCGTCCAGATGGTTCTTGTAGGTGCGGTCGCCATAAGTCCAGCCCTTGAGCAGCTCGTCGGTGATGTTCGGATCACCGGCGGCGTCAAGGAAGGTCGGGAACCAGTCCATGCCGGAGAAGATGCCGTTCTGCACGGAATCCGCCGGGATATGGCCGGGCCAGCGGGCGAGGCAGGGCACGCGGAAGCCGCCTTCCATGACCGTGCCCTTGCTCTGCGCGAACGGCGTTTGTCCGCCATCGGGCCAGGTGAAGACTTCAGTGCCGTTGTCCGTGGTGAAGACCACGATGGTATTGTCGTCCACGCCCATGTCCTTGAGGTGTTGCATGATCAGGCCGACGTCGTCGTCAAGCTGGGCCATGCCGGCTTCCTCTTCCGACCAGCCATTCTCCGAATTCTCCAGCGCCTCGTATTTGGGCGCGAGGTGAGTGACGATGTGCATGCGCGTCGGATTGATCCAGACGAAGAACGGCTTGCCGTCCGCCTTGGCCTTGTCCATGAAGGCGAGGGAGAAGTCGCGAATGTCGCCATCCACCGTCTCCATGTTGTATTTGATACCGGGCATGGGATGCGGTGGCAACGGGCCGGCATCTTCAATCTTCTGCTTGCCGATGGCACCCCAGCGCGGCATCACGGTGGGGTCGTCCGTGTCCGTGGCCCAGCTATGAACCAGGTTGCGCGGGCCGACGACGTTCAACAACGCCTGCGGATAATTGGGATGGAACGGATCTTCCATCGCGTCCAAGTGATACAGGTAGCCGAAGAACTCATCGAAGCCGTGGACGGTGGGGAGAAATTCATTTTTGTCGCCCAGATGATTTTTGCCGAACTGGCCGGTGGCGTAGCCCTGCGCCTTGAGCGCGGTGGCGATGGTGCAGGCTTCCGCCGGCAGACCGATGGGCGCGCCCGCCTGGCCAACCGTGGTCATGCCGGTGCGGATGGGCAGTTCGCCGGTGATGAAGTTTGCGCGGCCCGCCGTGCAGCTTGCCTCGGCGTAATAGTCGGTGAACAACATGCCTTCCTTGGCCAGCTTGTCGAGGTTGGGCGTGGTGCCGGCCATCATGCCGCGGCTGTAAGCGCCGATGTTCCACATGCCGATGTCGTCGCCCATGATGACGACGATGTTGGGTTTCGTGGCCTGCGCCTGCGCCGTTCCGGCTGCGCCCATCAGCGCCGCCGTCGCCGCAAACGCGGTCAGACCGTGTTTGAATAATATGGATGCTTTCATAAACTTAATTGCTTGGTTTGTGTTTTGGAGAAGCGACAAGAATTCAAAAGCTCGGATGGATGCCAGGTGGATTCTTTTCTCGTCGCCGCCATTTAAGACACCGGGTGCGGGACTTGTAAAGGGTTTTTTGTGTTACAAGCGCACGACATTTTCCGCCCAGTGCAGGAGATGTTTTCCAACCGCTGTTGCCAAAGGAAACAGGCCGCTCCCGGAATCGGAAGCGGCCCGCGTGGTCCTCAAGTGAATCATTTCGGGAACAGGAACGTGATGGTGAAGCGCAAACCCCAGTCCGGCCCGCCGTTGGGTTTCTCGACGTAGTAGCGGTAACCGGCCTGCAAGGCGACGGGCATTTTTCCAATCTTGATCAACTGCTGAAGCTGGAAATTGATTGGCACCGTGGACTCATGATCCTGCCAGTTGTAAGTTGTTTCGGTGTTGATCGAGGGCGTGGTGTAGGTCTTGGTGGTGTAGGAGAGGAACGGCTGGAGGTAGGTGGCGTTGACTTCCGTGCGGTCCTGCTGGCCGGCGAACGACCAGATCTGGTTGGCCAGAATGCCGTAGGTGAATCCGTGGGTCTGTTGCAGCGCCACGACGGTCGGGCCAGCGCCCCATTGTCCGCCACCCAGATAATCAGAGGTTGCCGTGGGGTAATAACCGACCGGACCCGCGCCCAGAATCCAGCCGCCCACCGGTGCCTTCGGCGAAAAGAAAAAGCTCTGCGTGGTGTCTCCCAATCCGTAGTGGCTTTGACCAAGACCGTTTGGCGCAAATCGAGCGGCCGGGCCGTTTACCAATGCCTCCTGATAAATCACCGGCACAATGGTGCGGATGATGAGATTCCAATTCTCGCTGATGGAAATGGGGATGACCGGCTGGATGTTGGCGGTGTATTTCATCGCGTGAGCCGGGCCGATGCCGAAGTCCCAGTTGTTCTGGATGGGGACGCTGATTAGGCTGGCGACGGGGTTCTGAAGTTTCTTGGCGAGGTCGGCCTCCTGATCCTTCTGGTCGTCAGTCCCCGCACCGCCGCCAGCGGGGACAACCGCGTCGTTGTCCGCGAGGGTGAACGAGCTGTCAAAGAGCGGACTGTTTTGGGCGTGGGTGGTGGATGCCAGCACGCAAGCGAGAGTGAGCGCGGTGGTGATGAGGTATTGTGTGCGGGTGGTCTTCATGGATTCGTTTGATGTGCCGACGGATTTTATTTCAAACGAGAAACGGCAAGAATTCAGAAGCTCGGAAGGATGCCAGGTGGTTTCTTTTCTCGTGGCCGCCATTTAAGACACCAGGCGGGAATCTTGTAAAGATTTTTTCAGGCGGCGGCAAATCAATCGGCGAAGACGAGCAAAAAATTTCGGGAGCATGTAGTTGACGCAAATTGAGTGGGATTTCACTCCCGGCATACACATTGATCGTAACCATGTCGGTTCAGTCTTGAACGAGTTAGAAAGGAGATCATCGCCATTCAGGATCGCGAGCCGACAACCGCTTAAGCTCATCTTTCGTAATTGAAAATCCCGTGTGTCCGGGTTGCTGCCCTTCCAAACAAAACTTGGGATTTGTGTCAGCCCGCAGGTGAAGTGCAGCAGTTATAATTTTGTCTGCCGACAGAGCGGCACTGATGACTGGTGTTTCTTCACACTTCCATTTGCTGTCAAGATTGTCACCAAAGCTGGCAGCGTCAACGGAGTTTCAATTGGCCGCCGGCACGGGCTGTTTCAGGGCGTTGATAAAATTGTTCATCGCCGAGGTCAGTTCTTTCTGTTCCCGGTGAATGACGGACGGCGGCCCGGTGCAGCCGCCGTTTTCCGTTGTCAAAATTCTTGCAGGCTGAACAGAACGCACCACGGTTCCACCCCGCCGCCGGCCGCCGGGTTTTGTTTCCGATTTGTCACCCCAACGAAATCACCGCGTCACCATTGCCGGTTCCAATGGTTGCTGTCCGCCACTGCCTCCCTTGCGGAGGGTTGGCATCGGTAAAGCTACGGTCACACCGGATGATTATGAATGACAATTCCGCACCCGCCGCCGGAACCACGACGAATCCGGTTCCGGCCTCCACACCCAACGTGAGGGTCTGGCTGGTGGATGACAATGACGAGATCCGGAAGCTGGTGGCCGATCTGCTCGGCCATCAGGGCGGCATCGAGTGCGCGCGGCATTTTTCATCGCCGGACGCGTTGTTGAGCGCGCTGGCCAGCAAGCCCGGGCCGGATGTCATTTTGCTGGATGTCCAGATGGGCGACCGCAACGGACTGGACGCCGTGCGCCCCATCAAGTCGCTCACACGCGCGACCCGCGTGCTGATGTTCACCACCTGCAACAATCCGGAATGGCGGGAGCGGGCGTTGAGCGAGGGGGCGTCGGATTACCTGCTCAAAAGCTCACCGCTGGAGCAGGTGGCCCGGCGGATCCGCTGCCCCGCCGATGATCCGGCAAGCACCACGCGCTCCTGCCGCTGTTTGAACGGGTCGGCGGAACGGGCGGTGTCCCGGCAGCATGTCAACCGGGCCGCCGAAAAATCGCCGCGGCTGTTGAGCCGCACGCTGCAACTGTTGCGTTCGCTGTCCAACTGACCGGCGGCAGGGGTGGCGGAAAGTCTGTGCCGGAAAGAGGGACCGCAAATGCGCGGAAATGTGTTGGGTTGCCGGCATCAACCCGCCTTGCCCGGCTGCAGGCTGGCGAGTTTTTCCCGGACAAAATCAATGTGACCCCGCAGGCCGTAAAACTGGTCCGCAAAGGAGGCCGGCACCTTCAAGTGTTGCACGCCTTTTTCAATCTCATCCAGCCGCCGGTGCACTTCGTCCCGCTTTGCCGGCGTCACTTCCCGGGCCAGTTCCCGCTCCAACACGAGCAGCATGCGGTAAAACCGGTAGATGCGCAGCCGGATGCGCCATTTGTAGGCCGCCGGAATCAAACGCAAGCCCGGAATCAGGACCAGCATCAGCGGAATAAAGGCCACCAGCACGCGGTTCAACAGGCTGGCAATCCAGAACGGGAGTTCGCGATACAAAAACTTTTTGCCGGACTTGTAATAGCGGGCGGCGTCCGGGCTGATTTGAAATTCCTGCTGTATGGCGTTGGGAAACTCGTCCTGGTTTTGCAGCAGGCCGGCGTTCCCGTGAATTTCATGGGCCGCCTCCAGCAACAGATCCGAGACGGCGGCGTTCAGATCCGGGCGGGCCACCAGTTCCACCGTCGGCCCGATGAGCCAGACATCCTGCGGAGGCAGGTTCCGGCCGAAATCAATGATGCCTTCCGGGAGGCGCAGCTTGTTCAGATAATTGAACCGGCGGGTGTAGGCGTCGGCCTGTTCAAAGCCCAGCAGATGAATTCCCGGCGTGTGCAGCAGGTTCCGCATGGTTTGGGACGAGGCTGAATCGCCCATCAGGAACACGGCGTCCACGGTTCCGACCGCCAGCTCCTTGGCCGCGTCCTCGGTATCCAATTCCAGCAACCGGGTTGTCCCGCCGGTGCTGATGCCGTTCGTCAGGAGCAGGGTCAGCGCCAGCAAATGCGTGCCGCTGCCCGCCGCACCGATCGCCAGACGTTTGCCTTCCAGTTCGGACAGCAGCCGGATGGTGTTGGTGCCGCGATAAAAAACGAGCAGCGGTTCGTAGGCGAGGTTCCCGAGCGAGACCAGATTCTGCGTATTTGTCCCGGCGACGCCGCCCTGGACAAAGCCGATATCCACCCGCGACCCCGGATTTTCCAAACGCCGGAGATTTTCCAGCGAACCCTCGGAGGGCAGGATTTTCAAGTTCACGCCGTTGCGGGCCAGGATGAGGCGATAGCTTTCGGCGCTTCGCTCAAAGGAGCTGCCCGGCGGACCGCTGGTGATGGTGAGGTTGCGCGGCGGGGCGGAATGGACGAACCAGTAGATTGCCAGGCAAGTGACCACACCGGTAAAGCAAACCACCACGAGCGACACGCCCCAGCTCAACCCGAAATTCTCCGATAAAATATTCGTTACCCGCGAAACCCCAAATTTACGGTCTGCATTCATGAAATCAATTGCCACACTTTATAGCAGCCGTTGATGCCAGTCCATCAGGACAACGGACAAAAATAGGACGCCGGGGGGCTAACGAAAAGTTGAAATGCTGGAAGCCAGATCGCTCAAATGCCTGACACCCGACCTGTTCCGCCCAATCGCGGCCGGCCAGCCCCGATCCAAACAAGCGATTTGCCAAAGCAAAAATGCGGGTTAACATACCACATTATTTTAAGTGATATGCTAAAACACGGGTTTTTTATTGGAGTCCTTTGTTTTTCGATGCTGCTGATGGCGGCCGCCGGCTGCAAAAAAAAAGCCGCGCCAACGCCGCCGCCGGAGGTCCGGGTCATCACGCTGACGCCGACGAATGTCCCGATTTTTGAGGAATGGATCGGCACGCTCGACGGTTTTGTGAACGCGCAAATTC
>CAZIFP010000179.1:0-6268 GCA_964538105.1 uncultured Bifidobacteriaceae bacterium | reverse complement strand
GGTATAAGAATTTGTCCAGCACGCAGCATGAGGTGTTGCAACAAATGCTGGGAGCCAAGAACGGGGAAATTGTCTGGGCGATGATTCGAGCAGCGCTGGCATCAAAGGCCAACACCGCCATCATTCCCGCGCAAGACCTTTTGGAGCTGGGGTCGGAAGCGCGAATGAATTTGCCCGGAATTGCGCAAGGAAATTGGGGTTGGCGACTACAGGCTGGTGTGCTGACCGAGAAACTTTCGCACAGGCTGCGAAGCTTGACCGTGGAATATGGGAGACTACTGGATGATAAGCAGGTTTCGGCGGCAGGTTTTCCAGAAGAGGACTTGACGCCGCAGATCGCAAGGAGAGCCTACGAATTATATGAGCAAAGAGGTTGCAAGAGCGGGCAACCAAATCAGGATTGGCTCCAGGCCGAACGGGAAATAAACGAAGAGGGAGGATCAACCCATGACAAATAATAATTCCTCAAAAGTCGAGATCGGCATGCCGAGGGCGCGTTCTAAATCGAATGGAAAAAGCGGGGACAATATGCAAACGAATGATCAACTTGAACCGACCGTGTTCGTCATTTTTGGCGGAGCCGGTGACCTGACCTGGCGGAAACTTGTGCCGGCTTTGTTCGACCTCTCACAGGATCGAAGTCTGCCCGCACAGTTCGCCATCATCGTGGTGGACCGCATCAAGCTCGGCGATGCCGCGCTCCGTCGCCGATTGCACGACGGCGTCAATAAATTCTCCCGGTTCGGAAAATCCAAGGTTTCCGTCTGGAATCAGTTTGCGCCCCACATCCATTATCAACAGGGTGATTTCAAGAAGCTGCAAACTTATACGAAATTAGGCCAGCAATGCACCAAGTTGGAAAGGGAATGGGGAACCAAAGCTCACCGCATCTTCTACATGGCCACGCCGCCGGTCATGTTCGGCGAGATTCCAAAATATCTTGGCAAGGCTGGCCTCGCGCGGGATCGGGAATGGTCACGGATCGTCATTGAGAAACCGATCGGTTACGACTTGGCATCAGCCCGCGCCTTAAACGCCGTTCTTGCCGCCAGTTTTAACGAGTCCCAGATTTTCCGCATTGATCACTACCTCGGCAAGGAAACGGTGCAGAACATTCTGGCTTTTCGCTTTGCCAATCCGGTCTTCGAGCCGCTCTGGAACCGCCGCTACATTGACTATGTGACCATCACCGTCGCCGAAACCGTGGGCGTGGAACATCGTGGTGGATATTACGAACATGCCGGCGCACTGCGTGACATGGTGCAGAATCATCTGATGCAATTGCTCTGTCTCGTGGCCATGGAACCGATGGTCTCCTTCGAGGCAGACGAGATTCGCAATAAGAAGGTGGATGTGCTTCACGCCGCGCGCCCGATACACCGCGACGAGGTTCCGCAATATGCCGTGCGCGGGCAATATGGTTCCGGCAACTTTGCTGGAAAAAAAATGCCAGGCTATCGCGACGAAGATGGTGTGGCATTGGATTCCCAGACGGAGACGTTCGCCGCGTTGAAGCTGTTTATTGACAACTGGCGCTGGCAAGACGTTCCGTTTTATCTTCGCACTGGCAAGCGCCTGCCGAAACAGGCGTCGGAGGTTTCCATCCAATTTCGCGCCGTGCCGCATCAGTCCTTTCCGCCCGAAGCCTCCCTTGGCTGGCAGCCGTCCCGGCTCATTTTAGCCATCCAGCCGGTCGAAGGCATCGTGCTAGGCTTTCAGGCCAAGTATCCGGGACCCAAAATGCAATTGCGGCCGGTGGACATGAGGTTCAGTTATCACAAGAGTTTTGCCGCGCCTTCACCGGATGCCTATGAAACACTTTTGTGGGACGTGATGAAGAAGGACGCAACACTTTTCATGCGCGCCGATCAAGTGGAGGCTGCCTGGCAACTGTTGATGCCGGTGCTCGAAGCGTGGCAGGCCACGGCACCGAGCGATTTTCCTGATTATGCCGCCGGCACTTGGGGGCCGGAGAACACGCAAGGGCTGCTGGCTCCGGGCCATCGCTGGCCGCTGCCAACCGAATTGGTAGCCGCCGGCAAGAACAAGGGAAAGAAATCGTAACTCTAGCAATATGAAAACTCCGATCGAATATATCATCGTCGCGGTCCCTTTTCACGCCGACGCAGCAACCCATGACGAGCTGGCTCGAAAAGTGAACGAAAAACTAAGCGGCAGTTACGAACTGCTGGGCGCACCATTCCTGAGCGAGGAAATGATGTATCAAGCGATGACAAAACAATTCCACCAGATTTCCCAACCACCGACCACATGAAAAAAAACAGCGCGATCACAACTTTGTTTCTGGATGTCGGCGGCGTCCTGCTCACGAATGGCTGGGATCATCATGCCCGTCGTCGGGCGGCAAAGCATTTCAAACTGAACTGGGCCGAGATGCAGGAACGGCATGAGCTGAATTTTGAAATCCAAGAGGAGGATAAAATCACATTCCAAGAATATTTAGACCGGGTGGTCTTCTGGCAAAAGCGCCCATTCAAGCGGGCTGAATTTCGTCAGTTCATGTTTGCCCAGTCGAGACCTTTCACCGAGATGATTGAACTGGTGCGCAATCTGAAAGCCAAATACAAATTGAAAGTTTTTGTGGTCAGCAACGAGGCGCGCGAAGTGAATGCGTATCGGATACGCCAGTTCAAGCTGGACGGGTTTGTAGATGCGTTTATTTCCTCGTGCTTTGTCCGCCTTCGCAAACCTGACGCGGACATTTTCCGACTGGCGCTGGACGTCGCGCAGGTGCCCGCCCGCCAGGTTGTTTATATAGAAAACACGCCGCTGTTTGTTCAAATCGCGGGGAGTTTGGGGATTCGGAGTATTCTGCACAAGGATTACAAATCAACTTGTGAAAAGCTGGCCGCATTCGGATTACACCCCGGAGTCATTAATGAAACCCGGTGAACCGCAAATCCTGACCATTAACGGCGGATCATCGAGCATCAAGTTCGCGCTGTATGCGGCGGTCAAACCGCTGAAACGCGGGCTATATGGAACCGTTGACCGCATCGGCTTGAACGGAACCAACCTGACATTTCACTATGCCGATGGCAAACCAGAGGCCAGTCGCAAACTCATTGCCGTTGATCACAAATCAGCCGCGAACTCTATGTTGGACTGGCTAGAAACCGAGCCGGATTTTGCATCGGTCAAAGCCGTCGGCCATCGCGTGGTTCACGGCATGAAGCATACCGAGCCGGAGATTGTCACCCCGGAATTATTGGCCGAACTGCATCGCATCAGCCCTTACGACCCTGATCATCTGCCCCGCGAGATTGAACTGATCGAAGCGTTCCGCCAGCGTCACCCAAAGTTACCACAGTTGGCGTGCTTTGACACGGCGTTCCACCAGACCATGCCGCGCGTGGCCAAGCTGCTGCCGATTCCACGACGCTTCGCTGCCAAGGGAGTTCAACGCTACGGCTTCCACGGCTTGTCTTATGCCTATTTGATGGAAGAACTCGCGCGTCTTGGCGATCCGGCGGCAACGAAGGGGCGTGTAATCCTCGCCCACCTCGGGAACGGCGCAAGTTTGGCCGCCGTGCGCGACGGCAAAAGCATAGATACCAGCATGGGCTTCACGCCGACGGCGGGCCTGGTGATGAGCACACGTTCCGGCGATTTGGATCCCGGCCTCGCACCGTATTTGGCGCGCACCGAGCAGATGACCACCCAGCAATTTTACGACATGGTCAACCACCAGTCTGGGTTGCTCGGCGTTTCAGAGACCAGTTCTGATATGCGGGATTTGCTCGATCATGAAAAAACGGACGAGCGCGCTGCGGAAGCCGTGACATTGTTCTGCTACCAGGCGAAAAAGTGGATCGGCTCGTTCGCCGCTGCGCTCGGTGGTCTGGACACGGTCGTTTTCTCCGGCGGCATCGGCGAAAATGCGTTGCCCGTCCGCGCACGCATTTGCGAGGGTTTGGACTTTCTCGGCATCGAATTGGACGAATCTCGCAATGCGGAGGCTGCGCCGGTGATTTCCAACAAAACCAGCCGTGTTACCGTTCGTGTTATCCGCACGGACGAAGAACTGATGATAGCGCGCTCCGTTTTGCGATTCTGTCCGGCATGATGGCAAATTGAAATTATGAAATCATGAATGTGCTGGCTATTGATATTGGCGGAACTCACGTCAAGATTTTGATGACGGGTCAGAAGGAACATCGGCAATTCGTGTCCGGTCCCAAGCTGACTCCCGCCGCGATGGTGGCGGGCGTAAAAAATCTGCTGCCGGATTGGAAATATGACGCAGTTTCCATCGGCTACCCTGGCCCCGTTTGGCATAACCGGCCAATTGCCGAACCGCATAACTTGGGGACAGGTTGGATGGCGTTTGATTATCATGCAGCGTTCAAGCGGCCGGTGAAAATCATCAATGACGCCGCCATGCAAGCTTTGGGGAGCTACAGGCGGGGACGGATGCTGTTTCTAGGATTGGGCACAGGCCTTGGCTCGGCCATGGTTGTGGATGGTCTCGTTGAACCGATGGAATTAGGCCACCTGCCTTACAAAAAATCAATTTTCGAGGATTATATCGGGATTCGTGGTTTGGAAAAGTATGGAAAAGCAAGATGGCGGAATTTTGTCGCGGACGTCGTGGCGCGATTGGTTGCTGCCCTTCAACCCGATGATGTGGTGCTCGGCGGAGGCAACGTCAACAACCTGAAAGCTCTACCAATCGGTTGCCGGGTGGGCGACAACGCCAATGCGTTTCGCGGCGGGTTTCGCTTGTGGCAGAGGGCCGGAATCCAGCCGAATTTGACCCATAACATATCCCGGCGAGAAAGAAGCGAAGTAACCCAAGTTGCTGCCGGCAATAAACCGAAGAAAAAAGAAGCATGAAAGCAACGATTAAACCACTGACTCAACGTGCAGCGTGGAAAGACCTCGCAGCACATCACAGAAAAATCAAAGGGCTGCCTCTGCGCAAACTGTTTGCCGCTGATTCCACGCGTGGCGAGCGTATGACCGTTGAGGCCGCCGGACTTTTTCTTGATTACTCGAAGAACCGTATCACAAACGAAACGCTCAAGCTGTTGCTGATGTTGGCGGAGGAATCAGGCTTGCGGTCCAAAATAAAAGCGATGTTCAGTGGCGAAAAGATCAACACCACAGAAAATCGGGCGGTGCTGCACGTCGCGCTGCGTGCGCCAAAAGATGCAGTCATTTTGGTGGATGGGAAAAATTCGTGCCGGAAGTCCATGGCGTGCTGGACAAGATGGATGCATTTTCAAGACGTGTCCGCAACGGCGCGTGGAAGGGTTTTACCGGCAAACGGATAAAAAACATTGTCAACATCGGCATCGGCGGCTCTGACCTCGGCCCGGTTATGGCCTACGAAGCTTTGAAACATTACAGCGACCGTAGCCTTGTTTTCCGCTTTGTGTCCAACGTGGACGGCATTGATTTCGTGGAGGCAACGCACGGTCTCGATCCGGCGGAAACGCTTTTCATCATTTCATCCAAAACCTTCACGACGCTTGAAACCATGACCAACGCGCAAAGTGCGCGTGACTGGCTACTCCACAGTTTCCGGGGAAATCCAAAAGCCGTAGCCAAACATTTTGTGGCCGTTTCAACGAATGCCGAAAAGGTGTCGGCGTTCGGCATTGATCCGGCAAACATGTTCGGCTTCTGGGACTGGGTCGGCGGCCGCTATTCGATGGATTCAGCCATCGGTCTTTCGACGATGCTGGCTGTGGGACCGGAAAACTTCCGCGCCATGCTCGCCGGCTTTCGCGAAATGGATGAACATTTTCGCAGAACCCCCTTTGCTCGAAATCTTCCGGTGCTGCTCGCATTGCTATCGGTGTGGAACACGGATTTTCTCGGCGCGAATACGGTGGCGGTATTGCCTTACGAACAATACCTGAAACGCTTTCCCGCTTATTTGCAACAATTGACGATGGAGAGCAATGGAAAGCACGTCACTCTGGCCGGCAAAAACGTGAACTACCAGACTGGACCGATTTATTGGGGCGAACCCGGCACCAACGGACAACATTCTTTTTACCAATTGATTCATCAAGGCACGCGTTTGATTCCTTGTGATTTCATCGCGTTCGGCCATTCGCTGACGCGGTTGGGACGTCACCATGACATTCTTCTGGCCAATGTTTTCGCGCAGGCTGAGGCGCTGGCTTTCGGCAAAACCGCCGAGGAAGTAAAAGCGGAAGGCACGCCAGACTGGCTGGTGCCGCATCGGGTTTTCGAAGGCAACCGTCCGTCCAATGTGATTCTCGCCGACCGGCTC
>CAZIFP010000178.1:0-6387 GCA_964538105.1 uncultured Bifidobacteriaceae bacterium | reverse complement strand
TGATCCACCCAGATGTTGCTCACCGCGCCGCCGTCGCCCAGCGTGATGAAATCCCAGTCGTTCCGGTCGTATTGTCCCTTGGTGGACTCGTCCCATTCGAAGAGCTGGTCGAATTTGAGATTGCGGAGGATGATGTTGCTGTCGCTCTTGATGTTGAATTTGGCGTGCCGGATGGACGAGCCATTAGCTGAAAAGATCGTTAATCCGTTTTTCTTCTGGATGTCAACATAACTTACACCAACTTGAAGCAAAACCGGATGCAACAACGGCGCTGCGGGGGCCGCTCGAAACGGCTCACTGTTGGATTTTGCCGTGGATTCGATTTCGGTGTAACCGAGATTGAGGTTGGTCATGATTTCAATAACCGACACCGTCTTGCTGTTGAGTGCATTCGCCAGGTCGGTGGCGGTGTAAACATGAGCATAATTCGGGCTCGTTTCGGACAACATGCCGCCACCGGTGGTGGCTTGGGCAAAACCGGTCAGATTATACTCGCTGTTGACCACGGGAATCGAGGGCGTCACGGTCAAAACCGCCGCGCTGCTCACCGCGCCGCCAACGCTGTTCGAAGCGGTGAGCGTATAGCTGCCGGCGTCGGTTGACTGCACATTCGTCAAAGTCAAGGTGGACGAAGTTGCTCCCGCAATGGGCGACCCGTTTAGATCCCACTGATAATTAATGGTGGCGGTGCCGGCCGAGACAGCGTTAAAAATCGCGGTGCCACCGGTCAGCACCACCTGTGAAGCCGGTTGCGAGGTGAATGAAGGCGCCACGGGATTGGTGTTCACCGTAAGCACAGCGTTGCTGCTGGTGGCCGTGCTGACAAAATTGCTCACGACCACGGAATAGGAACCCGCGTCGGACGGCTGGACATTCGACAACGTCAGCGAGCTGCCCGTCGCGTTGGTCAGCAAATTATTGTTGTCATACCATTGATAGCCCAGCGGCGCGCTACCGCCCGCCGTCACGGTGAAAACGGCATTTTGTCCCGGCAACACCGTCAGGTCTTGCGGCTGGGTGACAATCGAAGGCGCGGTCGGAACGGTCACACTCAAGTTGGCGGAGCCGCTCGACGCGGAACCATAGGCGTTGGTAACGATGACCGAATATCCGCCGGTGTCCGTCACTTGCGCATTGGTGATTGTCAGCGAAGAACTGGTGGCATTGGTAATCAGCGTGTCATTGTTGTAATACCACTGGTAGCTCAACGTCGTGCTGCCGCTGGCTACGACGGTGAACGTCGCGTTTTGTCCCACGAAAATGGATTGATCCTGCGGCTGTGTGTTGATGGCGGGAGCGGTTGCGCCGGAAATCAGATCCACGCGGACTTCATTGAAGACAATGTTAGTCGCCGTGGACCCATTACCCGATGGGCGCAGCGCAATGCCGTCAAAATTGAAAGTGGACGCCGCGCTGTCGGTCACCGAAGTGGAAAGCGTTGCGCCGCTCGCAAGGTTTTGCCAGGTCACGTTGAGCACAAGCGAGACGGCATCGGCGCGCTGCACGGAAAATTGGAGCAGGTATTGTCCGCCGCTCGTGAAGCCGTTGAAATTATTGGTGCTGCCCGGCCCGCTGGCCAGCGAAGTATAGTCACCGCTCGTGCCGAGCAAAGATGCGTCCGTTGGCGTTGTGCGTTTGAGCACATTCATGGGCGAGGCGGAGTTGAACGTGACTCCCATGTTTTGAAACAGGGCATACCCATTGACTCCCGATCCCTGCGTGCCGGTACCGAAACCATCCGCCGTCACCCATTTTGGCGAAAGCGTGGAATCGGCAAAATCAAACAGCCCCAGCCGGAAATTTTGCGAGGTGTTGAGCGGGGCAACATTGTTGAGCGTAAATGTAATTGAGGCCGTCAACATGTCGCCGATGCCCAACTGCACCGGACTTGAGGAGTTGGTTCCAAAATAGGTAATGCCCATGAATGAGCCGCTGGGCATCGCGACGGACATGCTGCCGGTGGTCGTCGTCACATCTGCTGCGGTGGAAAAGAACCAAGCCGAATCCGTCGGCAGGTTCTGGTTGTTGCGCGTGCCGTCGGCAAAAGTATCGTCCAGCAACACCGTGGCGCTGGCTGGCAAAACCGCAGCGAGCATGAGCGCGGAGGCGAGAACAGTTTGATACAGGTTTTTCATAATGATGCGGACGCTGATAGAGCAGCAAATGGTAAAATTGGACATGATGTGAGATTAGCAGCGATTGCGCTCCTGTCATCGCTTGTATTCTGCAAAGAGATTTGAAAATTGAGAACGATAGTCCAAATGCTAACTAAAACGATAAGGACACTTATAGCCTACTTTTCGTCCACGCTCTTCAAACCTTCGACCTCCGCATTTTCCGCTTTGCAGGCCGGGCCGCTGTTCACCGTCACCGAGGAATTTTTGAACTCGATGCCTCTGGCATTTTTAACCGTCAGGCCGGTGGCGGCCGAAATTTGCACATTTTCAAAAACCACATTTGAAATGCAATTCTCCGGCAGGCCGAGAATCACGCCGGCGGATTTCTGGCAGGTCGCCTTCAGGTTCGTGACGCGAATATTCCGATAAACCGGAATTTTTTCACCGGCGACCGGCGCGGCATTTGCCGGCGCAGCGCCACGGCCCGCGTCACCCGCCGAGTTGTTCATGTAATAACAGGTAAAGGTGATGGCCGGCGCGACGTTGGACATGGTGAGGTCACTGTAGGAAATATTTTCCACGAGGCCGCCGCGCTTGACGTCCGACTTGATGCGGATGCCGTTCTCGGTGTTTTCAAACGTGCAGTTTTTCACCGTCACGTTATGCACGCCGCCGGCCGTCTCGCTGCCGATGCTCATGCCGTGGCCGTGCAAAAACGTGCAGTCGGAAACCATGATGTCTTCGCTCGCAAATTCCCGGCCGGCCACTTGTTTGCCGGACTTGATCGCCACGTTGTCGTCGCCCACGTCAATCCGGCATTTGGTGATGAGCACATTTTTGCATGCGCTCGGATCAATCGCATCCGTGTTCGCCGCGCCCTCCGGCGCGAGGATGGTCACGTTGGAAATGACGACGTCCTCGCATTCGGTCGGCACCAGATGGAACTTCGGCGAGTTTTGCAGCGTGATATTTTCCACCCGGAGATTTTTGCAGTGCTCGATAACAATCAGGTTCGGCCGCGGCAGCGTGTAGCCGGAAACTTTCCGGCGCGCTTTTTCCGCCTCGCCCCACCAGACCGAACCGTTGCCGTCAATCACGCCGCCGCCGGTGAACGTCACGTCCGCCAGTTTCTTGCCGCCGATGAACGGGATGAACTCGCTGCTGCTGGTGGCCGCAAGCCAGTCGCCGGGCGTTTTCATGAAATCGCTCTGGTTGGTCGTCGCCAGCAATGTCGCCCCGGCCTCGATTTCCACCGTCGTCCTGGTGCCGACCGTGAGCGGCTGGCTCAAATAAATTCCCGGCGAAAATTTCACCACGCCGCCGCCCGCGTCTCGGCAGGCGTCCAGCGCCTGTTGAATCGCGGCGGTGTCCAAAGTTGTGCCGTCGCCTTTCGCGCCGAGAGCGCGCACGTCAAAAATCTTCGGCGCGGATCCGGCAACGGCGTTTGACGGCAGCGCCGCTTGACCAAGGATGATGCCGAGGGACAGGACAAAAAAGGCAGCACGATTTTTTTTCATAGGTTTGACGGACATGGGTTGGTTCGGGAACAGGTTTATGCCAATCCGAACGGTTTGTCACCGGCTGGTGATTGCAATTCAGCTTGAAAATAATGCACTTCCTGGTTATGCTCCATCATTCCAAATGTTGCAGGGCGATTGAGCGCTTTCAAATTGTCATTCTTCGTTTCCAGCGTCGGTGAGCCATGATGATTGGTGCAGAAAGCGCTCGCCGCTGATTCCGGTGGGATGATGCACATTTTTCAAACTTAATTGCAGAAGACGGCATTGTCCGGCGCGGGCCGGCGTGCTAGGGTAATGTCAAATACCGTTGCACCGAACATAACCATATCAGTTTTGAATTATGCAATCAATTAATCCGATCAACCAAACCGAACGGCAGGCAACGATCCCGCCAGTTCGCAAACCGTTTGCGGGATTCACCCTGATTGAACTGCTCGTCGTCATCGCCATCATCGCCATCCTCGCCGCCATGCTGCTGCCGGCGCTGGCGCGGGCCAAGCAAAATGCGCTGCGCATTAATTGCATGAGCAACTTGAAGCAGATCGGCGTCGGCTGGGCCATGTATTCCACGGAATATAATGCCCAGATGCCCTGCAATTGGCCGGGAATTTGTGTGGATAACAACCTCGGCGTCGGAAGCGCATCCAGTCCGTGGAGAACCCACGAAATTGAACGTGTCAATCCCGGCACTTCCACAATGGCCACCGGTGATGGAACCACGGTCAGTGGCCCGGTTAATCAAACAAAATCTGGTTGGTGGAACATTGGTCATATCTGGGAAAATAAATATGTGGCCAATGGCCGGGTCTTTTACTGCCCCGCCGGCACTCCGCCGACCATCAATAAAAACATGACCTATGCTTACTATGATAATTCCAGTGGCACCCCTCCTCCCAGCGATGCGTGGCCGACCACTTCGGGTTCGCAGGCGGTGGCGGGAGACAATGAAATCCGGGTGGCCTATGATTATTTTCCCCAGTCAAAGAACACCCAGCTTATCAACAATTTTGTCGGACCACAAGCGTCTGTAAGCCAGGGAGATCTGGACCCGGAAAAATCCATTTTTGCCGATCAAACGATGGGATACGATTCGGTTTCACACCGGGCAGGCGGCTTTGCCGGCATCAATGCCCTTTTTGGTGATACGCATGGTTCTTATCAAAGCGCCAAACGTGTTCCTACAGCGTTTAATCTGACAAGTTCTGGAGCTTACGCTTGGGGTTTGACCAGCGCATCCGGCTCAATTGGAGAAAGCGCCGGCGGCGGAATCACAACTTATCGCTACGTTCATGCCAACTTGCTGCCATGATTCGCTCCGTTGGATAAACAATAGCAGTTTCTGCAAGTAAATTTTGACATCGGCGGGCAGTTTTCTGCCCGCCGTTTTCCGTTGGAATGAGGCACATGCAGATTCAATTGGATACATCACGGTTTTGCCGGAGCGTTGGTCTCGAAGAACTTCATTTGCGTCTGGATTACATCGGCCAGCGTTGAGTTGCTTTGGGCTTCAGCCAGTTCAAGGCTTTTTTGGAAATGCGGCATGGCATCCGTGAGCCGGCCCTGCCGGGCCAACAGGATGCCAAAATTGTCCTGCGCCAGCACATAGTCCGGCTTTAGCGCCAGGGCCGCCCGGTAATTGGTTTCGGACTCGGCAAACCGGCCCTGCGAGGCGAGCAGGATGGCAAGATTATTGTAGGCCTCCGCAAAATCCGGGTTGAGTTTAATCGCCGTCTGGTATTGCTGAAAAGCCCCGGCGGCATCGCCCTGCCGGGCCAGCACGATGCCCAGGTTGTTATGCGCCTCCGCCGCGCCCGGCTTGAGCCGGATGGCGTGTTGAAAATATTCCGTCGCCTCGCCCAACCGTCCCGCCTCCAGAAAAATCCGGCCGAGATTGTTGTCTGCTTCCGCATACCCGGGAAAAATCTCGAGGGCTTTTTGATAATGCCCGACGGCCTCGGCGGTCCGTCCCTGGGCGGCCAGGAGGTAACCCAGATTATTGTGGGCGGTGTAATTGTCGGATGTGCAGGCGAGCGCATGCCGCCATAAAGATTCGCCATCGCGCCAATACGCGGTTTGCTGCCAGGAACAAATCATCAGGACGACCATCATGCCACCTGTCGCCGCGCCCAGCAACTGCCGTTGATGCCGCCACGAAGCAGTCAAATCCCTCACGCCCCAAGCCAGGAGGAGAGCGATTCCGATCACCGGCAAGTAGGTGTAGCGGTCCGCGTGCGACTGGTCACCGACCTGCACCAGGCCGATCACCGGGACAAGCATTCCCAGATACCACAACCAGCCAATCATGAGATAAGGAAATCTCCGCGCCGAAAAAAAAACGAGCCCGGTGATGGCAATCAATACTGCGGCGGCGCCGGCCGATTCCCAGACCGGGATTTTCTCGGGAAAAGGATAAAACGCGGCCAGGTTCACCGGCCAGATCATCTGCCCAAGATAGGTCATGCAAGCGACCGAGGCATTGGCGAGCCGGACGGCCAGCGGCACGGCGGATTGCAGGGCTTCGCGTTGCGACAGAACCGTCACCACGCAGGAGCCGGCCGACAAAAAAAAGAATGGCCACTTTTCGAAAATCAGGAGTTTGAATTTTAAAATTCGACGACTCGGAACGGATGAACCTTCAACTTTCAACCTGAAACCTGCAACCCGGTTGAGCGGCCAGTAGTCCAGCAGCAGCAGCACGAATGGCAGCGTCACCAGCATGGGCTTGGCCATCAGGCCCAGGGCAAACAGGG
>CAZIFP010000177.1:0-6390 GCA_964538105.1 uncultured Bifidobacteriaceae bacterium | reverse complement strand
GCCGCCCGCGCTGAACAGCGCGATGTCAATGCCGGCGAACGAATCCTTCGTCAGTTCCGTCACGGTGATGTCCTGGCCCTTGAACTTGAGTTTTTTGCCGACCGAGCGGGCGGACGCGAGCAAAGTCAGCTTGCCCACGGGAAAATTGCGTTTTTCGAGGGTTTTGATCATCTCGATGCCCACTGCGCCAGTGGCACCGACAACTGCAACGTGCGGATGCTTGTTCATAATTGAACGGATAATTTAGCAAAAAACGTCCTCGCGTCAATCGTGCGAAACCCGCCCAACCAAAAAAGTTTTCGTTTGCGATTGACCGGCAACGCGGGATATGCCGAAATGATAGAACATTGTAATCCTGTTTTACCAGATGCCGAAAGCCGCCAATCGAAATGGAAACAGCCCGCGCGCGGGCACGACGAAATACGACGCCCACCACAAGGTGCTGTCGCAAACTTACGGCGCGTTTGCGGATTTGCGCCGCGAGCTGTCCGACTCCAAAACCACCGTTAACGAACGTGAGGAGATTCTACGCAGCTTCGCGACCTGCCCGGATTCGCAGCGGGCATGGCTGCTGCTGGAGGATTATTTCGAGAAGCTGCTGCTCTCCCGCAAGGATTTCCCCGACACGAACTGGTGGCCGAAATTATTGAGCGCGCAGGGCAGGGCGCGGCTGGAGGAGCTGGCGTTTTTATTTTTGCGCGCGAAGCGTTCCGTGCCGCCGGAATTGTCAGCGCACGCCAGCCCCGAACGTTTTGCCAAAGCCGAGGAGGCCGAGCAGGAAGTGAAGCTCGTGCAGGAGTTGGAACGCTGGCTCGCGCCGGCGGCGCTGCCGCTGCTCGACACGCCGCGCGCCACGCTCCGCGTCGTCTGTCGCGTGCAGGCGGGCGAGGACGAACCGGCGCATCACCGGCTCGCGGTGCAGTTTTTATTGTCGCGTCCGCGCACGGGCGAGAAGGCGCGCACGTTGCGCGAGATGATTGACTTGGTCGTCCGCGCCACGCACGAGCAGGAGTTGTTTCCGCCTGCCGACTGGGAATTCATCCAGTGGATTGCCGACACGCACCGCCACCGCAGCGACGGAGCGGACACGCTGGTCTTGTCCGACGCGGAACTGTTGCAATGGCTCGCGCGCTGGGGTCACACGGACCGCCTGCTGCTCGCCGACAACGGCCAGCCGCTGCATTTTTACGGGCAAGTCGTCGCGCTCACGCCGCATCTGGAAAACGGCGACAAGGAACTTTCGTTCACGCACCGCATCGCGTTGCCCGATGGCGGGAACCATCTTGTCGCCGCCGCAAAATTTTTCAACCACCAGCCGCCGCTCGCGCTCGTCGGCAACACGTTTTTCCTGCTGCGCAACGCGCCGCCGTCGCCGGTGCTGCGGTATCTGGCCAAACAGCCGTCCGTGCCGGTTCGCAAGTTGAGCCACCGGCTGCTACTGCACCTGCGTAAGACGCAGTCGAATCACGGCGTGGATTGGGAAGGCTTGTGTGTCGCGCATCCGGCGACGCCGCAGTTTGTTTTTGAACTGCTCGACGAAACCGTCCGTCTGCGGCTGCTCGCGAAAAGTTTGCGCGACCAGAGTGTCTGGTTCTGGAACGGCCACGAGTGGGTGCCGAACGACCAGAAACATCGGGCAGGCGACAAGCCGGAAATTCTCGACGACCCGCGCCTTGAACCCGCGACGCAATGGCTGCGCCGGCTGGACTGGTTCACGCCGGAATCTGGTCTGTGGATCGGCGATGCGAATGAAAACTTTCTCGACTCGCTCGCCGGCGCGTGGGCGACGCGGCCGCCGGAAGCGGAATTTCTCGGCAACCCGGCGTTTCACCGGCTGTTCCTCACGCCGCGTTTGCTCAAGCCGAAATTGATCGTCAAGGGCAGCGGCATTGACTGGCTTGCTGTTTCCGCCGAATGGGAGCAGGAAGGTTTGAAACTTTCCAAAGCCGACCTCGAACGGCTCGCGAGCGCGACCGGCCGGTTTGTGAAGCTGCCGAATTCCGGCTGGGTCGAGCTCGACACCGCCGCCGTGCAGGGCGCGCATGAAGCGATGGCTGAAATGGGCGTGGAAGGTCTCATCGCCGTGCCGCAGCGCATCGGCCTAGAAAACGTCGCGCATCTGGACGACGACGGTTTGACGCGCTTTGTTGATTCGCCCGAGGCGCAGGCCTTGCGCGAGCGCGTCCGGGATTTCAAAGGCGTTCCGTCCATTGATCTGCCAAAAGTGTTGCAGGCGGAACTGCGGCCGTATCAAAAGGACGGTTTCGATTTTCTTGCGCACCTCGTGCAGATCAAACTCGGCGGCATTCTCGCCGACGATATGGGTCTCGGAAAAACACTGCAAACGCTGACGTGGCTGGGCTGGCTCAAAGAGCGCAACACTAAAAACCCCAAACCGTCGCTTGTGATTTGCCCGGCGTCCGTGCTGCACAACTGGCGGCGCGAGGCGGAAAAGTTCACGCCAAATCTGAAGGTGCTGGTGCTCGAAAGCGGCGCGGCGCGACACAATTTGCGGAAACAGATTCCGCAGAACGACATCATCGTCACGAATTACGCGCTGCTGCGGCGCGATCTGGAGGAGCTGAATAAATTTGCGTTCCGCGCGGTGATTCTCGACGAGGCGCAGTTCATCAAGAATCCCGGCGCGCAGGTCACCCAGTCCGTCAAGCAGCTCAAGTCGGAGAACCGCATCGCGCTCACCGGCACGCCGCTGGAAAACCGGCTGCTGGATTTGTGGAGCATCGTGGATTTCGTCCAGCCGGGCTACCTCGGCAATCAGGAACAATTTTTGGAAACCTACGAGCCGCGCGGCGAGAACGCCGAGTCCGAACAGCGCATCGCCCGCAAGCGGCTTTCTGCGAAATTACGCCCGCTGCTGTTGCGCCGCCTGAAAAAGCACGTCGCCAAGGATTTGCCCGACCGCATTGAGGAACGTCTGGATTGTCCGCTCGGCGACGAGCAGCGGAAACTTTACCTCGCCGAACTGCGCCGCAGCCGCGACCAGATTCAGACCGCCGTCGCGGAACAGGGCTTGAACAAATCCAAGATGCACGTTCTCGCCGCGCTCACGCGGTTGCGGCAGGTTTGCTGCCATCCGTCGCTCGTCGGCAACGACACCGCGAGCGGCAAAACGGAGACACTGTTTGAACTGCTCGATCCGCTGGTGGCCGATGGTCAGAAAGTTTTGGTGTTTTCACAATTTGTGCAGATGCTGCACATTCTCGAAAAGGATTGTCAGGCGCGGAACATCCCGACGCACATCCTCACCGGCCAGACGAAGGACCGGCAGTCGGTGGTCAACGCTTTCCAGAGCGACAAGGGCGCGGGTGTGTTCCTGCTGAGTTTGCGCGCGGCGGGCACCGGCTTGAACCTGACCAACGCCAGCTACGTCGTGCTTTACGATCCGTGGTGGAATCCGGCGGTCGAGGCGCAGGCCATTGACCGGTCGCACCGCATCGGTCAGACGCAGACCGTGAACGCCTACCGGCTCATCGCGCCCGGCACCGTCGAGGAAAAAATCTGGGAGCTGCAACAGAGCAAGGCCAAGACGATTGCCGACGTGCTGGGCGAGGAAGGCTTCGCCCGCAGCCTCACGACGACGGATCTGGAATATCTCTTCGCGGAAGATTGAAGACACCGTGACCGGCGGAAAAAGTTTGCGGCATTTCCCTCATCAGGATTTTTGGTTTTCATTCGTTGGTTTCGCTCCTCCGGCGTTGCGTTCTCCGCGCGCCCGGCATGGCCAGAATGCCCGCCAGCCGTTTGAGATTTAACCACCGCCTTTCTTCGTTTGACCTGGTGGCAAACTTTCCCTTCAGGGAGGAGCCACGATGGAACAGGATTTCACCGCCGAATTTTGCCGGTTGGGTTTTCCTCAAATCATGATGCGGCTTTCATCCGGTCAAAAAATGACCAGCAAAGAGCAATGTCCGGTGAGCCGGTTTTCCCCGTATCTGCGATTTTACCGGCCATGAACTTCCGTTGTTGTTCAGGCCGGTCAGGATTGTCCGGCCTTATTTTGCTGGCGACCTTGCTGGTCTGGGTCGCGCCAGGATATGCCGCCAAGGAGACGAACGCCGTCCCGAAACTGGCCAGCGCCGACTGTCTCGACTGCCACACCGATCCCGCCAACAAACGCATGGTCAACGGCCACGCGGAGGCGATGGCGCTCTTTCCGACGAACGGGTTTGCGCTGTCGGTTCACAGCCAGTTGGACTGCATTGACTGTCACGACGGCATCAAGGAATTGCAGCACGACAGGAACGTCCCGCCGCCGAATTGCACCGGCTGTCACGAGAAGGAAGGCAAGGATTATGCCACGAGCATCCACGGCATGAGCCACAACATGGGCGCGTCCGGCGCGGCGCAGTGCTGGGATTGCCACGGCAACCACGAAATCCTGCCGGTGAAAGATGTGCATTCGCCCGTCTATAAAATGAATCTGCCGGCGACCTGCGCGAAGTGCCATAGCAACACGAACCTCACCAAGGAATATCAGATCGAATTTCCCGAGGCCGCGAACCAATACATGGACAGCATCCACGGCACCGCGCTGTTGAAGATGGGTTTGATTGTCGCGCCGTCGTGCAACGACTGTCACGGCGCGCACAAGATCAAGCGCAGCGTGGACCGCGATTCGCCCATCAACCACGCCAACGTCGCCAAGACCTGCGGCAAATGTCACGTCGGCATCGAGGAGACTTACAACAAGAGCGTTCACGGCCAGTTGCTTGCCGCAGGCGATCCGCGCGGGCCGGTGTGCATTGACTGCCATAGCGCGCATCAGATCGTCAATCCGACCGGAAAAAATTTCAAATCCTTGAGCGACGAGCGCTGCGGCAAATGCCACGAGGACCGCCTCGATCATTACCGCGAGACGTATCACGGCAAGGCGATGATGCTGGGCATGGCGAACTCCGCGCCGGAAGTTGCCGCGTGTTACGACTGTCACGGCTTTCATGACATTTTGCCGGTGTCCAATCCCGCCTCCCACCTTTCCACGAACAACATTCTCGTGACGTGCCAGAAATGCCACCCGGGCGCGACGCAGAAATTCACGGAATACCGTCCGCACGCGAACCCGCTCGACAAGAAAAATTATCCGCTGCTGCACGTCGTCTTCCTGGCGATGACCGGTTTGCTCATCGGCACATTTGGCTTCTTTGGCCTGCACACGCTGGCATGGCTCGTGCGCGCGGTGTGGCTATATCTGCACGATTCAAAAACTTTCCGCGAGGCGAAAATCAAAACGCAGGAAGGCGACGAGTGGTTCACTCGCTTCCAGCCGTTCGAGCGCTTCCTGCATTTCCTCGTTGTCACGAGTTTCCTCACGCTCGTCGTGACGGGCATGCCGCTGAAATTTTATTACACCGACTGGGCGAAATTTATCTTCAGCCTCATCGGCGGGCCGGAAACGGCGCGGATGATCCATCGCTTTGGCGCCATCATCACGTTCCTGTATTTTACGCTGCACTTGAGTTCGCTGGTCGGCCGGTCGTGGAAGGGCCGGGGCAACTTGCGCAATCCCGAAACCGGCAAGCTCGAGATCAAGCGCTTCTTTTCCGTGGTGTTCGGCCCCGACTCGATGGTGCCGACGATGACCGATTTGAAGGATCTGATTGACCACAACAAATGGTTCTTCGGCAAAGGCCCCAAGCCGCAGTTCGACCGTTGGACGTATTGGGAAAAATTCGATTACTTCGCCGTGTTCTGGGGCGTCGCCATCATCGGCGCGTCGGGACTGATCATGTGGTTCCCGGAATTTTTCACGCGTTTCCTGCCCGGCTGGGCCATCAACATCGCGCTCATCCTGCATTCCGATGAGGCGCTGCTGGCGGCGGGATTTATTTTCAGCATCCACTTTTTCAACACGCATTTCCGCATCGAGAAATTCCCGATGGACACGGTTATCTTCTCCGGCCGCGTGTCGAAAGAGGAGATGCTGCACGAACGCCGGCGCTGGTATGACCGTTTGGTCAAGGCCGGCAAACTGGACGATTTCCGCATCAAGGACGAATGGTTCCAGTGGAAAAACATCGCCAAGTCGTTCGGCTATTTCTTCTTCGGCCTCGGCCTTGTGCTGCTGGCGCTAATCATTTACGCGATGCTGTCACGGCTGTTGCATTGACGCCACGAACCCTGCCAAACGCCCGGCGCAGCGGCGCGGATGATACTTCCGCCTGCTGGTCAATTGTTCCGCACAAACAATTTTCCTGGCAATTGTTTCACCGCGCGTTTCATTTCCAGGCCGAACAACGCCACCGAGACCGCCGAGCTGGGCAGGCCGCTTTGTCGGATTACATCGTCCGTGGATGATTCCTCGCGGCTCAACGAGTCATAAACCAGCTTTTCGTTTTCGCTCAATTCCAGCGCGGGCAAAACACCGGTCTC
>CAZIFP010000176.1:0-6429 GCA_964538105.1 uncultured Bifidobacteriaceae bacterium | reverse complement strand
GAGGCGGCACCGGAAAGCTGTTCAAGTCTGTCGCCGGTCGGGTTTGGAAACCAAATCACGGCTTCGCCTCCTCCACATCCACCAAACCAACATCAATGTTTTGTCCGCCGGTGGTCTGATGACAATGCACGGCGACCAAGACCGCGCCGCCGGGTTTGAGCAGCGCCAGCGCCGCCGGTCGGATGTCCAAAGGCACATAACTGGTGGTGAAACCCGGTTCCGATGAGGCCAGGATTCCGTTGACGTAAATTTCCACATCCTCGTCGTGCGCCGAGTAGAACTGGAGGTGGGGGAAAGTTTTTTGCGGAAGAGTGAATTCACGACGCAGCCAGATGTCGTCCGTGTGCCATTCCGTGTTCCGAACCGCGCCGGGTGTGCCGGCCGTGGCGAAACTGGACAGACCTTCTGGCCATGCGTTGGCATCAAAATCCGGCGCGGTCCAGTTGGCCGCCGGATTCTGCGTAGTGTAACGCCATTGGGCCGGAGCGGTCTTCGCCGTGGGCACGACCTCGATGATTTTCGTCAACTCCGGCAGCGGTGCCCAGTTGCCGGCCTGGGTTCTGTCGGCGCTGGCCCATTTTTTCCAGACCGCGCGGTCGGTCAGCATTTTGATGAACACGCCACCAATGACCGGGCGCGCGTGCATGCCGTCGCTGTGAATGTCATCCGTCACATAGGAATCCATAAACGGCGAACGCGCGGTGGTGGCGTTGAGGAAATCATACATCGGCAAAATGATCGCTTCAAAATCGGCTTGGCTGTCGGCCAGCGAAGCACTCCAGATGGTCCAGTCGCTTTTTGTCAAATGGGTGCGAGAGTCGAGCGGCAGGCCGTAGCGCTGCATGACTTTTTTATAATGGGCCACTTCCATTTGCGCCACGGACGGCGGGAAAACATTCAGCCCGAGAATGCGGTCCCAGACCAAATTATATTTCTGGCTCCAAGTGTTCGGCTTGTCAAACGCGAGCCGGTAATGGTCGCCATCCGCGGCGACCTGCACCCAATGCGCCGCGTCGGTTTTTGCCAGCCCGGCATATTTCGCCGCGTTGGCGCTGTCGCCGTGCATTTTGCAGAGATCACCGAATGCGGCGAGACCAAGAATCGCTTTCACCGAAAGGTTGGCGTTATGCGCGAGGTGGCCCATGAAATCGTCCGTGCAAAGTTGTTCCTCGGGATCGAGGCCGTATTGCTCTAAATATTTCGCCCACTCCGTCAGCTTCGGCCACCACGGATCCAGCCATTTTGAATCGCCGGTGATCTGCGAAACCGCGTCACCGAGAATCAGCATGTTGCCGCTCTCCTCGACGGGCATGCCTTCGCCGCCGTCGTCGGTGCCGCGCGCAATCGGATAGGTGCCGAGGTCATGCGGCGCGTTGGGAAATTTCCAGTGCGATGAAGCCGCGTAACTCAAGATGGGAACGAGCGTGGCTTTCGCCAGCGTAGGACTCAACAACACCCATTGCGGATCCATCGGGAAAAAAACGTCCACGGTGGCAATGTCGCCGTTGCTGGTGTTTTCCTTGGTGAAAAATAACGGCTGCTTGTTTGCGTCGGCCGCGAGACCGCACGCGGCAATGCATTGGCGATAAGCCAGCGCACACATCTGCGCATATTTTTCGCCGCCAACTTTCGTCGCGTCGGCCATCAGTTCCTCGTCAAATTTGGCACAGCGTTCCGCGAGCTTCGGATAATCGCGCGACGCTTTGGCCAACATCTCCAATGCCGTCGCCCCATTGCGTTTCCAATACGGCAGTAATTTTTCGCCAAAATACTTGATGGCCGCAATTTCGTCGTAAGCCACGATTACTTGCCGCGTGACCGGCGCCTTCGTGACGTTGCCGAGATTGAACGCGAAGGCCATGACCGGCTGATTGTCATTCACGGCGCGCGGCATTTGCGCGTCGTCCGACGCCGGCAGTTTGCCATCGGTCACAAAGGCATTGAGCAAAGTTTTGACGGCACCAATCGCGGCACTCGCCTGGCTGACAGGCGCGGCGGCGTAGGCATAGCCCCAGTTGATGCGGTGATCATCGCCGCTGGAACCCACCACGGGCTGCTCCACCGTGCCGACGCGGAGCGCGGTCAGGCTGCCGGCTTTTTCCCGCGCCCAGTCCACTTTCTCGTCGGTCTGGTTGACGACAAGTTCCGAGCTGGTGCTGTCGTAAATTGACACGGCATGATTTTTTCCGTCCACCGCGCGCACCTGCCAGGTGATGAAACTTAACGGCAGCGACAGCGCGTCCAAATCCTGCGGCAGCGCCGGCGTCATGAACGTCAGCGTGACGTGGACGCCCGCGCCGTCAAATTCGTATTTGCTGCGCGTGGGCGTGATTGTGAGTTTCGTTTGCGGGAGCGGTGGCACGGCGGCGGGATCATTGCCCATGAGCCGGAAGGTCTGGCCGTCCACGCGGATCAAGCTGACGAGCGAATGTTCATGTTTCGTCCAGTGCCGCGTGTTGCGATCGGTCAACTGGTCGGCGCACGACCAGATGCTCAGATAGGGATCGAATGTCACCAGCGGCACCGCCGGCGGCCGGAAGGTTTGGGCGAAGCTGGTTAAAGCCACGAGGCTCGCGGCGGCGAACAAGATGCAAAAGAAATCTTTCATAAATCCCGGTTGAATCTTCCGCATCGGCTACATCCGTTTCAATGTGCGGCAAGAAATTGAAACTTAAAGAATGGCACCGCAAACCGCCAGCGGTTTTCGATGTCTGATATCGGTGCTTGAACCACGATTTCCGTTGAGATATTACTCCTTGAACTCATGAATTCCAAAACCGCGCCGGCCAGCAGCAACTACCGCTGGGTCATTTGCGCGCTGCTGTTCTTCGCCACGACCGTCAATTACCTGGATCGTCAGGTCATCAGCTATTTGAAGGAGTTTTTTTGCCGGGCGCCGGAGTTGGGTGGCTTTGGTTGGAGCAACACGGATTTTGCCTACCTGACCTCCTTTTTCACCGGAATCTATGCCTGCATGACAGTGATCGCCGGGTGGGTCATAGACAAGATCGGAACTAAGCTCGGCTTGGCGCTCTCGCTCATCACCTGGTCCATCTTTGGAATCCTCAATGCCTTCGTCGGACGGCTGGTGATGATGCATGTGATGATCCGCAGCGCATTCGCCGTCGGCGAGGCCGGCAACTTTCCCGCGTCCATCAAGACCGTCGCCGAGTGGTTTCCCAAGCGCGAGCGGGCGCTGGCCACGGCCATTTTCAACAGTGGCTCGAATTTCGGCGCGATGGTCGCCGCGCTGCTGGTCCCGTGGTGCATGATTTATTTCGGCGATCAGCTCGGCTGGAAAATGGCATTCATCATCACCGGCGCGGCCGGATTTCTCTGGCTCATTTTTTGGTTCTGGCTTTACGAGCCGCCGAATCGGCAAAAACGGCTGTCCCCGGCGGAATATGCCTACATCCACATTGACGACGAAGACACCGCCGACCAGCAGACGGGGGACACGGCCAAAAAAGTATCATGGTTAAAGCTTTTCAGCCACCGCCAGTTGTGGTGCTTCATCGCCGGCAAATTCATGACCGACGGCATCTGGTGGTTTTATTTGTTCTGGCTGCCGGACTATCTGCATAAACAATTCAACATGGACAAGCATCAGGTCATGCTGCCGACCTTCACCGTTTACGGCGTGGCCATCGTGGGCAGCATTTACGGCGGCAGCATCCCGATGACACTCATCAAACGAGGCATGGCCGTCTACAAGGCGCGCATGACAACGATGTTCATCATCGCCCTGTGTCCGTTGATCGTGCTGACGACGCAATACTTCGGCGATGTCAGTCGTTTTGGCAGCATGGCCGCCGTGCTGTCCGTGGCCACCATTTGCGTCGGCGCAACGGCGCATCAGGCATGGTCGGCAAATCTTTTCACGACCGTCTCCGACATGTTTCCCAAAAAGACCGTCGCCTCGGTCACCGGCATCGGCACGATGGCCGGCGGCATCGGCGGCGTCATCGTGCAAATGCTCGTCGGCCACCTCACCGATGTGTTCAAATACAACCCGCAGCACGCTTACCTCATCATGTTCGTTGTTTGCGCTTTCAGCTATCTCATTGCCTGGAGTTTGATGAAAGCCCTCGTGCCGCGCCACAAGCCCATCACCGACTTGTAGGTGAAGGCAATTTTGTCCTCCGGCAGCTATCAGCGTTGGCCGCAAGCGGATGAACTTGCCCTTTGCGCGCCAGCGGGCATAGTAAAGCACGGATGGAACACGGTGGGTCGGGTTTACGAAGTTTTTGTTGGGTTTTCGCAAATTCACACTGCCTGTGTTTATTAGGTTGCGCCCGTAGCTCAGTTGGATAGAGCATCTGCCTTCTAAGCAGGCGGTCGTGCGTTCGAATCGCGCCGGGCGCGCCACTTTCCATTTACGATTCGTGATTTTCAACTTACGATTTCACCCGCGTGCTGAAACTTGAACATCTGTCCGAACTGGTGGAAAAAAACCGCGCCGCCGCGTCCGCGCGCGTGCGGGAATTTTCCATCGGCGGCAGAAAATTCAATTTCAACTCACAACCCGTCATCATGGGTGTCGTCAATCTCTCGCCCGATTCCTGGTATCGCGAGAGCGTCTGTCTAACAACGGTAGCGGCGGTGCAGCGCGGGAAAGTTCTCGCGGCGCAAGGTGCACAAATCATTGACGTCGGAGCAGAATCCACTCTCGCCCACGCCGCGCGCGTGGGGGGCGCGGCACAAAAGTCAAAATTGCTGCCCGTCATCAAGGGGTTGCGCGCGGCGAAAATTCTTGTTTCGGTTGAGACCTATTCGCCCGCTGTCACGCGCGCGAGCCTGGAGGCTGGCGCGAACATTTTGAACCTGACCGGCACGGCGGCTTCGCGGGAAATCTTCAGGATGGTTGCGGCGCACGATGCCGCCGTCATCATCTGCTACGTTGCCGGAAAGAATGTCCGGGAAGTGGGCGACTTTGATTTGAGCGCCGATCCGGTTCCCATGCTGAGGGAGTTTTTCGCGCGACAAATCGAGCTTGCGAACAAGTGTGGCGTCGAAAAAATCTTCCTCGATCCCGGCCTCGGTTTTTACTACCGCAATTTGCAGGACAGCGCGGTGCGGGTGCGGCATCAGATGAATGTTTTCCTGAACACGTTCCGGCTGCGGACACTCGGCTTTCCCGTCTGCCACGCGCTGCCGCACGCGTTTGAATTCTTCGGCGAGGAAGTCCGCTGCGCCGAGCCGTTCTTCGCCGTGCTGGCGGCGTTGGGCAAGACCGATTTGTTTCGCACGCATGAAGTCCCGCGCATCAAGGCCGTGCTGGAGACGATGAAAATTTATTGAACCGGCAATTCACTTGCCGCTGGTCCGGCTGCCGATCCAGTCCAGCAGCAGAAACGTGCAGATGTAAAACGGAAAAATTCCGTAAAGTGTGTCGCTGGCCGAATGCGAACGCCGGTCCACGGCCAGAAAAACCGTGAGGCAGAAAATGAAGGCAAGCAGGCAAATAATTCCCCCCGCAACGGAAACCGGCAGATAAATCCAGCCGACGCGCTTGAACCAGTTTGAAGTCATATCAAAATTTGACCTGCTTTCTGTGGCAATGTTCACGTCATTTTTTCCGGCAAAGAAAAATGCCTTCTTCCCCGGACTCCGTGATCCATTCGGTGGTGACGTGCAAGCCGTGTTTTTCAAGCATTTTGCAAACGAGCGCCGGCGTGTAGCGATAGGAGAAAAAAAGCCGGATGGATTCGCCGCGCTGAAAATCAAACCGCTCCGATTCTATGGCAACGCTCGTGGTGCGGGCGAAAACAAAATGCGCGACAATTCGTTTCAAACCGCCACCGCCGGTTTCAATTGCAAACTTCAACCTGCCGTCGCCGCGCGCAATGCCGAGGTCGAGCAAAAAAGTCAGCAGCCAGTCGCGAGTCGGCACATTGTCATATTGCGGCAGAATTTTTTCCATGCCGGCGGCGTAATTTTTCCCCGGCGCAAGGTTGGCGCTGAACAACAGACAATCCTTCGGCCGGACAAGCGCCGCGAGTTTCGGCAAAATCGTTTGCGGCTCGAAATTCGGAATCATGCCGAAGAAGGTGACGAGTGACGCGCCTTGCGGTGAGCCACCTTTGCAAAAAGCATCAGACAATTTTTCTGCCGTTGTCAAGTCGCAGACGAAAGGAAAACAGTTTTTCTCCGGCACAACCGCCAGCGCCGCCTGCCGCGCGACCAGAGCCATCGCCGTGCTGACATCGCACGGCGTGTAAGAAATTTTCCTGCCGCCCAACTTCAGCAGCTTCAGCAGCCGCGTGTCTTTTTGTCCGCCACCGCAGCCGAGACCGACGACATGAACACTTTTCGATTTGATCGCTCCGGCGGCTTCGGCGAAAGCGCGCTCATAAGTCGCCGCACAATCCGCGTCGTTGCGCGACGGCGAATAGATTTGATGCAGCGCGAGCCATTTTTGCGTCTGCT
>CAZIFP010000175.1:0-6446 GCA_964538105.1 uncultured Bifidobacteriaceae bacterium | reverse complement strand
TCGTCTGCGGCGAACCGGCGCGCGACTCCGGCGAAATCCGCGCCGCCATCGCGCGGCACCCGACGCACCGCAAGCGCATGGCTGTGCGCGACGACAGCGACGGCCGCGCCGCGCACACCAGCTACCGGATTCTCGAACGTCTATATGCGGCGACGCTGATGGAGGCGCAGATCCACACCGGCCGCACGCACCAGATCCGCGTGCATTTCCAGTTCATCGGCCATCCGCTGGTGGGCGACGACACTTACGGCGCGAAACAAAACGCCCGCGTCAAGGAGCTGACCAATTACGCCGCGCCGCGCGTGATGCTGCACGCGAAGAACTTGTCCTTCATCCATCCGCGCACGAAGAAGCCGGTGAATTTTGAAGCGCCGCTGCCGGCGGATTTCAAGCAGGCGTTGAAATTATTGCGGGTGAAAAATTAGACGGCAGCCGCGAAATCAATTCAGCAGATCGGTAAACTGTTCCTTGGTCAATCCGGCTTCGCGAATCAAGGCGCGCAGCGTTCCCTTGGCGAGTTCGCGATGGTTCGGCACGGTCAAGCGTCGTTGGGAAGGATGGCGCAAAATGATGTGGCTGCCGGTTTGATGATCCACTTCATAGTCGATGCGGCGGAAGGCTTTGACCGCGTCCGCGCCGGAACAAACCGGCAGACGGCTCATACCGGCACCTCGACGACCTCTTCGTTGACCGGCAGCGGGACGGCTTCACCGTGCTTTTCCAGGCTGGCCAGATAACCGGCGATGGCGTCCTTGATGTTGTCCAAGGCCTCGTTCCGGGTTTGCCCCTGGGAAATGCAGCCGGGCAGCGTGGGACATTCCGCCACGAACACACCGTCTTCATCCGCCTCAACATGGACACGGAATTTCATGCCGACACGATACTGGCATTCGGCAATTTCGGCAAGCGGCGTCCGCGCACGAAGAAGCTGATGAATTTTGAAGCGCCGCTGCCGGCGGATTTCAAGCAGGCGTTGAAATTACTGCGTGTGAAAAATTAAGCGGACATCAATTCAGCAAACGCCCCGGACTCCGACTGGGCTTCAAGACTCCCAACGGTGTCCGCTACTAGTCAATTTTTCTCACTTCAAATTTGAAACTAAATGACGGTTCATCATCTCGGTCTTGTCCAAAATAAATAACTGACAGCAATAATTCCAACCACGGCTAGAAATAGAAAAACCCAAACTAACAATACTAAGACGTTGTGCATCGAGCCATTTCCTACCTTCTGCCCCATCCGTTCGTCTAGTTTTCTCTCATATTTATCCATTGTATCCTCGACGCCTTTTGCATAGCGCTCATCCCCAGATTGCGCACGAATAAGATAAATAATTCCTCGCACTATATTCCACAAACCATACGCCGGGACTAGCAACAAATATCCCAATCCTCTTCCGTGCAAATAAGAGCCACCCGAATGCGATTGCGAGTCGGCGTTTTCGTCTATAAAAATGAAACAAAGAACGCCCACCGCAAAAATAAGAACGACGCCCGCCAAAAGCTTCTGGAAACCAATCTGTCTTAACTCTCGGATTCGGTTGCGATTTTCGGCGGCGCTCATAGTGGTCTAACTATTGATCTCCGACCGGCCGCACGGCTCCATGCACGGTTGCTTTCACTTTGGTCTTTGTCAGCACGGTGTTAAGCAAACAAATCTTCCTTTTTCCATCAAGGATTAACTGCCGGTTTGCCTTGGAATAACCAGCCCATTAAAAAATCCAACCTTTCATATTCATTTGTCCGGTTTGATTTGAATTCACTTCACCAAGCGTGTTTTGAAAATTTATTCGCTTGCCGCAAGGATTTTACGCATATTGCGCGGGATGAAATCCATGACGGGCTACGGTCGCGGCGAATGCGCGCAGGACGGCTTCAAGATCACGGTCGAGTTGAGTTCCGTGAACCGCAAGCAGGCCGAGGTGTCGGTCACGCTGCCGCGTGAGCTGGAAATGCTCGAGGCGCAGATCCGCGACGCCGTCAACCGCGTCGTCGCGCGCGGCCGCGTCAACGCCCGCGTCTCGCTCCACGCCGCCGCAGGCAAGCTGTCCGTGCGCAAGCACATCAACGCCGCGCTGGCCAAGGATTATGCCGCCGAGTTCGCGCGGCTGGGCAAGCAGTTGAAACTTTCCGGCGAGGTGACGCTGGACCAGGTGCTGCGCGCGCCGGGCGTTTTCCAGACGGACGAGGAACTGGCCGGCACGGAGGATTTGTGGCCGGCGGTGGAGAAGGCGTTGAACCAGTCGCTCGCCGCGCTGCTCAAGATGCGCGAACGCGAGGGCGCGCATCTGGCGAAGGATTTGACGTCGCGCATCGGCATCATGCACGCGGCGGTGGACAAAATCCAGAAGCAGGCACCGACGACGGCGGAGAATTACCGGCAGAATCTGCTCGAACGCATCAAGGCGGCGGGCATCGAAGCCATCGCGCCGGACGATGAGCGGCTGCTGAAGGAAATTGTTCTGTTCGCCGACCGGTCGGATATTTCGGAGGAACTGACGCGGCTGCAAAGCCACTTCCAGCAGTTCGACGATTGCCGGAAATCCAAGGAGCCGGTCGGGCGGACGCTGGATTTTCTGGCGCAGGAAATGAACCGCGAAATCAACACCATCGGCTCGAAGGCAAATGACGCGGTCATCTCGCGCGAGGTTGTGACGCTGAAGGCGGAACTGGAAAAGTTCCGCGAGCAGGCGATGAACGTGGAATGAAAAATCCAAGGCAGAAGGCGGAAGGCAGAAGGCAGAAGGTGGTGCGTGTGCCGGAAAAGAAACCCGCGCCGCCGCTGCTGATCCTCATTTCCGCCGCGTCGGGAGCGGGCAAGACGACGCTAGTCAATCTGCTGCTGTCCGCGCAACCCAACCTGACACGCGCCATCACCTGCACGACGCGCGAGCCGCGTGCCGGCGAAAAGGACGGCGTGGATTATCATTTTTTCACGGCGGAAGAATTTTTGAAGCGGCTGCACGCGGGCAATTTCATCGAACACGCGACGGTGTATGGCAACAGCTACGGCATTTTGAAATCGGAACTGCTCGGCAAACTCCGCGCCGGCAAGGACGTTTTGCTAAACGTGGATGTGCAGGGTGCGGCGACCATCCGCGAGCAGGCGGCGACCGAGCCGGAATTGAAACGCGCGCTGGTGACAATTTTTCTGACGCCGCCGTCGGTGGCGGTGCTGGAGCAGCGGTTGAAAAAACGCGGCGCGGACGCGGAAGCCGTCATTCAAAAGCGGCTCGCGGTGGCGCGGCAGGAAATTTCGCAGTGGAAAAATTTTGATTATCTGGTGATCAGCGGCGACAAGCGCGAGGATTTGCGGCGGACACTGGCGATCATCGAGTCGGAAAAGATGCGGTCAGCGCGCTCGGCGGCACCGGAGATTTGAAATTGCGGATTTCCGATTGCGGATTGCGGATTTAAGTTAAGATTGTGGCATGAGCGTTTCAAAGAAAATCATTTTGGGCGTCACTGGCTCCATCGCCGCGCACAAGGCGGCGGACTTGGCGTCGCTGCTCACCAAGGCAAAGTGTGACGTGCGCGTGGTGATGACAGCGGACGCACAGCGCTTCATCACGCCTCTGCCCTTCAAGACGCTCACGCGCAACCCGGTCGTCACGGATCTTTACGACGAGGACGAGAGCCGGAAGCCGACGCACATTGAGCTGGCGGACGCGGCGGATTTGCTGGTGATCGCGCCAGCAACGGCAAATGTGATAGCAAAACTGGCGCACGGAATCGCGGATGACGCGTTAAGCTGCATCGCGCTGGCCTTGAATCCCAAGGCGAAAATTTTGATTGCGCCGGCAATGAACGGCAAAATGTGGTTGCACGCGGCGACGCAGGCGAACGTGGCGACGTTGAAAAAACGCGGCGCGGAATTCATCGGCCCGGATGAGGGAATGCTTTCGTGCGGCTACGAGGGCATTGGGCGATTGTGGCCGGTGGAAAAGATTGCCCAAATTGTGTTGAAGCGTTAAATCGTGAACCGTTGAGTCGAAAGAATTTTCCCGATTTAACGATTTAACTGTTCAACGTTTTAACGAATCATGAAACCAAGCCATGCCCAGTGGCTGAAGCGGCTGCCCGCGCTGTTTGAGATACCGGCTCCGGATCCCCCGCGCCTCTTGCGCCGGATCGTGATGATGGAGCGCAACATCATGCTGCCGGTCAAGGCGGTGTTCATCGCGATCATTTCTTATTCCTTCGACATCACGTCGTGGGTGGGCCTGGCGAACAGCACGCTCGACGTCATGGTCGAAACGGTGCAGTTCATCTTCTGGTTTTACATCCTGGCCAACATCATCCTGGCGCTGCTGCTGCTCGCCGCGGAACGGCTGCCGCTGGCGGTCGTGCAATGGACGGTCGTCACCAGCAATTTCGTGGATGGTATTTTCATCGCGGGCATGGCGCTGCTGACGGGCGGACTGGACAGCGTCTTCTTCTGGCTGTTCGTCGCGCTCATCATCCGCAACTCCGTGAGCGTGCCGCCCGGTGTGTCGCAGTTGATTTCCAATTTCGTCATCAGCCTGTGCTATGTGCTGGTGGCGGTGCTGGACGTTTCGGTTTTTCAGAACCTGGATGACATCACCCGGCGCGCGCTGGATCTGACCGCGCATGAAGATTTGGGCCAGCCGTTCGTGTTGCGGCTGGTCGTGTTGCTGCTCACGACGGTCTGCTGTTCCGGCCTGGAACTGCTGCTGGAACGCCAGCGGCTCGCCGCCGAAGAGGCCAGTGAGTTTGCGGCAAGAGAGGGGCAGTTGCGTTCCGCCGGCCGGCTGGCCGCCGAGTTCGCACATCAGATCAAAAATCCGCTGGCCATCATCAACAACGCCGCGTTTTCGCTGCAACGCGCCGCGCGTGATGGCAAGGCGCCCGCCGCACAGCAGATCGAAATCATCCAGGAGGAGGTCGCGCGCGCCGACAAAGTCATCACGCAAATCATGGGATACGCGCAGTTGAGCGAAGGCCGCGTGGAAAAGCTGGACGTCATCGAAGAAATCGAACGCGCCCTCGTGCAGGTTTTTCCACCTGCCGTGACGGACAAGATTAAAATCCACCGCGACTTCGGCCACGGTTTCCCGCCGCTTCTGATGCAGCGCGGCCATTTGTCGGAGGTTTTTGTCAACCTGCTGCAAAACGCCCGCGAGGCGCTCGGCGGTCAGGGCAACATTTTTGTCGCGGCCGCCTGTCACCGGAATTATTCTGTGGAAATTTCCGTGCGCGACGACGGGCGGGGCATTCCGCCGGAAAAAGCCGGGCGCGTCTTCGAAGCCTATTACACAACCAAGGAAAAGGGCAGCGGCCTCGGCCTGGCCATTGTCAAACATAACGCCGAGCTTTACGGCGGCACCGTGCGCGTGGAATCGGAGCTTGGAAAAGGCGCGAAATTCACCGTAAGCTTCCCGGCGAAGGCATTGATGAAATTTTCCAAATGAACGCGCCGCTGCCACCCGTGCTCGTCGTGGACGACGAGAAGAACATGCGCCTGTCGCTTCAGACCGTGCTGAAGGACGAAGGCTATGCCGCGCGTGCCGTCGAATCCGCCGAGGCGGCGCTGGAACTGCTGGCGCGCGAGGAATTTTTCATGGTCATCACCGACGCACGTCTTGGCGGCATGACCGGCTATGAATTCCTCGGCAAAATCCGCAGCCGCTGGCCCGACCTGCCCGCCATCATGCTCACCGCCTACGCCACGCCGAAGCTGGCCGTGGAAGCCATCAAGGCCGGCGCACTGGATTATCTGGCCAAGCCGTTCGCGCCCGAGGAACTGCTTCACGCCGTCGCACGCTGCGCCGAACGTCATCAGCTTTTGCGCGAAAATGCCGAACTCCGTTCGCGCGCGGAACACGTTTTCAGCCTGGACGAAATCGTCGGGGAATCGCCGCAAATCCGTCATGTCCGCCAGCTCATCCAGACGGTGGCGCCAACGGAAGCGCGTGTCCTGATTCTCGGTGAAAGCGGCACCGGCAAGGAACTCGTCGCCGGCGCATTGCACAGTTTGAGCCAGCGGCGCAACGCGCATTACGTCCGCATCAACTGCGCCGCGATTCCCGAACAACTGCTGGAAAGCGAATTATTCGGCCACGAGAAGGGCGCGTTCACCGGCGCGATCAAACAAAAGCCCGGCCGCGTTGAAGAGGCCGACGGCGGCACGATTTTTCTGGATGAAATCGCCGACATGAGCAAACCGCTTCAGGCGAAACTGCTGCGGTTTTTAGAGGACGGCACGTTCACGCGCGTCGGCGGCACGCAGGAATTGCGCGTCAATGTCCGGCTCATCGCCGCGACGAACCGCGACATCGTGCAGGCCATTGCCGCCGGCCAGTTCCGCGAGGATTTGTTCCACCGCCTGAACGTGGTGCAGTTCCAACTGCCGCCGCTTCGCGAACGTGGCGACGATGTCGTGGTGCTCGCCGGACATTTTTTGAAACTGTTCCGCGCCACGATGAA
>CAZIFP010000174.1:0-6452 GCA_964538105.1 uncultured Bifidobacteriaceae bacterium | reverse complement strand
GGCAGGTGGCCGACGCCGGGCGCGGCGTGATTCTTTACATGCGGCAGGAAGGCCGTGGCATCGGGCTCGCGCCAAAGATCAAGGCCTACAAATTACAGGAGCAGGGACTCGACACCGTCGAGGCGAATCTGAAGCTCGGCTACGGAATGGACCTGCGCGAATACGGCCTCGGCGCGCAAATCCTCGTGGACCTCGGCTTGAAAACCATCCGGCTGCTGACGAACAATCCGAAAAAAGTCGTCGGGCTGAAAGGCTACGGTTTGAAAATCACCGAGCAGGTGCCGATCAAAATAAAATCCAATCCACACAACGAACGGTATTTGAAAACAAAGCGCGAGAAGCTGGGACACCTTTTATGACTCATGTTCCGCCATCTTTGCGTCGCGTTTTGACCTTGAAGCCAAAAGCGCGTAGCGTATAATGAGCGTATGAAGACTCTGACCATCACGGAAGGGCGCGGGCGGCTGGGCTACTGGCTCAAAAAAGCAACCGAGGGCGCGGACGTTGGTTTTGTGTTCGAAGGCAAAATCGTCGCGCTGCGCCCGGTGGAAGTGCATTCCGGCGATTACGCCTTGCAGGAATACGGGCTGACGGAGACAGAAGCCAAAGCCGCCGCGCGTCGGATCAAAAAGAGCATCACGACCGAGCGAAAGCGCGGCACGCTGAAAACCTTCACCGGAGACATCAGTGCCTTGCGAGATTAAAACGTCGTCCCGCTTTCGCAAGTGCATCGCGGGCAAGGAAGCCGATGTGCTTGAAACGTTGCGGAAAGTCCAGGCGGGGTTTGGCCGGCCTCACATTCACGGCGGGATCAGCGTCCGAAAAATCGCGCCGGACACTTTTGAGTGCCGGACGGATTTGAAATTGCGCCTGGTTTTTATTGCGGAGAAGGGAATTTTGACTTTTGATTTCGCCGGCGATCACGACGAAGTGCAAAATTATTTGCGCGGCAAACGTTAAACTTCTCCGATGTTCAGATTCCTCATAAACAGCCCGCACCAGCGACACGGCTGCGTCATTGGAACGCGCCTTGCTGACAGAGGCCGCCGTCCAAAGTCTGGAAAATCAGGCCATTTGGCCGTCGTGGTTCGATGAATTGCAAAAATTGAGACAGGTCAGATGTTGAAACCTTCCAAAACAAGGACAGTTTGCGCCGTCGCCGGCAGGTTCACCCGCGCCGCAGTTGACTACGGCGGACGCCGACTGTTTTATTAATGACATGCACAAACTGGTCGTCACCAACAAAACACTGACCGTCATGGCCCATGAACTGGGCGACAAATGGATCACGATCGGTCGGCACGACGGCAACACGTTCCAGATCGTAGAGGCATCCGTCTCCGGTCGGCATTGCGAAGTGCGGCTGCGCGGTGAGGAACTCGTCGTGCGCGATCTGCTGTCCTCCAACGGCACTTTCGTGGACGACAAAAAAATCATCGAGGGCGTTTTGAAGCCGGGGCAGACGCTGCGCCTGGGTGATGTGGAAATGAAACTGGAAGCTTCCATCCCGACGGAGGCAACCGGTTCTAGTTTCATCAGTAAAATGCTTTTGACGACGACCAAACCGACATCGACATCGCCCGAACCTGCGCCAAAATCCGCGCCCATCTCGGAAGTCAAGCCGGTCAGCACGGTGGTGAACGGCGAAATGCACGCAAAAAAATTTCAGGTGCTGTTCGTGGACGACAGCCTGGCGTTTCTGGAAATGTTCACGGAGATGTGTTCCGTTTTGTCGGGCCAGACGTGGGAAATTCACACCGCCGCGTCCGCCGACCGCGCGCTGGTGATGTTGCAGCAGCACTCGATTGACCTGGTCGTGCTGGACATCATCATGCCGCTGGTGGATGGACTCCAGTTGCTCGGCATCATCGGCCGGCGTTATCCCAGTCTCAAAATCGTCGTGATGACGGCGAAAGCCAATGATGGCAACCGCGCGACGTGCCTTGCCGGCGGCGCGGAGCTGTTCATCGAAAAACCGGTTTCGTCCGAAGGCATCAAAATGGTTTTCAACATGCTGAACGATCTCGTTTTGTGGACGCGCCGCGAAGGTTTCAGCGGCGCGCTGCGGCAGGTCGGCCTGGAGGAAGTCATCCAGATGGAATGCAACGCGCGCCATTCCTCGATTCTGGAAATCCGCAACGAACACATGCGCGGGGAAATTTACATCGAGGCCGGCGCCATCACGCACGCCGCCGTCGGCGCGCTGACTGGTGAAAAAGCCTTCAACAGAATGCTGTCGCTGAAAGGCGGCGAGTTTCATTTGAAACCGTTCAAAGCGCCGCCGCAGCGCACGCTGCACGGCAACTGGGAGGTTTTGCTGCTGGAAGCCGCGCGGAATACCGACGAGGAAACGAGCATGATCACCAAAAAATCCGTCGAGGCTGCCGCCAGGCTGGCCGCGCCCAATCCGCCGCCGGAAGAAAAGCCCGCGGCTTTGGGCGATGACATCGTGGTGGTTGCGACTTATGACGGCGAATGGCATCCTCAAGGCGAAGCCAAAAAATAATTTCGCCATGCTCCGAAAAATCCAGCCTGTAAAAATCCAGCCGGCCGGCGGCGCGTTCGCCATCGTCGCGTCGCGTTACAACGCGGAATATGTGGACGCGATGCTGCGCGCGGCGCGGGCGGTGTTGCAGGAGGCCGGCGCGCATGTCCGCATCGTGCGCGTGCCGGGCGCGTTTGAGATTCCAGCGGCGGCGGCGCGACTGGCGCACCAGTCGCGTTACGCGGCGATCATTTGCTTCGGCGTCATTTTTCAGGGTGAAACCAGCCACGCAGAGCATATCGGTCTGGGTGTGACGCACGCGCTGGCGCAAATCCAGGTGGAACAAAAAATGCCCGTCATCCACGGCGTGTTCGTGTTCAAAAAGGTGAAGCAGGCGAAAGTCCGCTGCCTTTCCGCCAAGCACAACCGCGGCACCGAGGCGGCGCAGACGGCGCTGGAAATGGCGCGCGTGATGAAAAGTTTGCGCGTCTGAAAATTTAGGGCAGATTTGGAGTGATGCCATATCTTACGATACTCATCATCGGTTGCTTCGGGGCTTTCTATTATCGCGCGGCGCAGTTCGAGAACGAATCCACCTGGATCTGGTGTGGCTTGTCGTTACTGATTTCCGTGCTCACAGTTTTCTGGTTGCATTGGGGCTTGCTGGGAATGATTGCCGGCCAAGTCGGTCTTTTCGCAGGCATCACCCTTTTCCGAATTCTCCGCAAGCCCTGATCTTGCAGGTTCGACGACGCTTACGGCGGCTTGTGAAGTTTTTCACACAACGCTTGCCCGCCGCCGGAACGGATGATAAATTCCGGGTGTTTCGAGCAAACAATTTTATGAAAAAAATTCCATCAATTCTTTTGGTTGCGGCTCTGGCTATTGTTTCCACCGCCCGCAGCGCGGACATAGTTGGCGTCGTCACCTTCCAGGGCACGCCGCCCGCCGAAAAGGAAATCACGCCGATCCTAGACAACCCGGATTGCGCCGCGATGTATAACGGCAAGGCACCCACGACGCATTTTTATGTCGTCGGCCCGAAGGGCGAGCTGGCCGACGTGGTGGTTTCGCTGAAGGACGTCACCGGCCAGTCCACCGGCGCGAGCGCGCCGCCCGTGGTGATTGACCAGAAAGGCTGCCTCTACACGCCGCAGATTGTCGCGGTGCAGACTGGCCAGAAGGTCGTGGTGAAAAATTCCGACACCTGCGTCCACAACGTCCATTCCAAACCCACCGTGCCGGGCAACGATGAACACAACGACGTGCAGATGCCCGGCGGCGCGGACCTGACCTACACGTTCGCGAAGCCGGAGCCGTTCCTGAAATTCCAGTGTGACGTGCATCCGTGGATGTTCGCGTGGGTCAGCGTGTTTGACAGCCCGTATTTTTGCGTGAGCGACAAGGACGGCAAGTTCACCATCAAAAACGTGCCGGCCGGCAAATACACCGTGGAAGCCGCGCACCGCAAGCTCGGCAAGCAGACACAGGACGTCAAGGTCAAGGACGCCGACGTGACCGTGAACTTCACGTTCCCGGCGAAATAATTTTGCACCGCGCCACGACCGCCGCCTCGTGCTGCGGTCGTTTTTATTTTTAATGAGTTCCCGCTACCAACCCGCGCTGTTCTGGTTCGCCGTGCTGACGGCGTTCACCACGTTCCTGCTCATCGGCTTGGGCGGGCTGGTGACCAGCCACGAAGCCGGGATGTCCGTGCCCGACTGGCCGACGACCTACGGCTACAACATGTTTTTGTTTCCGCTCGACAAGTGGATCGGCGGAATTTTTTACGAGCATTCGCACCGGTTGCTGGCGTCGGCGGTTGGTTTCCTGACGACCATTCTTGCCGTGTGGCTTTGGGCCAAAGACTCGCGCCCATGGCTACACTGGCTCGGAGTCGCGGCGTTTCTGCTCGTCATTTTCCAAGGAATTCTCGGCGGCCTGCGCGTGCGCTGGAATCTCGACTGGCTCGGCGTGCCGCACGGCGCAGTTGCACAGATTTTTCTCGTGCTGACGGCCAGTATCGCCATTTTCACCAGCCGCTGGTGGCAGGAGGCGGGAACCAAAAAACAAATCTCAGTGCCGCGCGGCCTGCGCAGCCATGTGTTTTACCTGACGCTTTTGATTTTCGTCCAGTTGCTGATCGCGGCGACCATCCGCCACCAGCATGCCGGACTCGCGATTTGGGATTTCCCGACTGCGCACGGAAAAATCTGGCCAGACTCGTCGCCGGCGGCCATCGCTGATTACAACGCGCACCGGCCAGCCGGTTTGATTGGCAAACCCATCACCGCGTTCCAAGTAAATTTGCAGATGATCCACCGGCTCGTCGCCTACGCCATTTTTCTCGGCGTCGCCGCGCTGCCGTTTCTAGCGCGGAAAAAACTTGGCGGCGGCGACTGGCTGACCAAATTTTCCTGGTTCTGGCTGGCGCTGTTGGCCGCGCAGATCGGTCTTGGCGCGGCAACCGTCCTGTCGAACAAGGCGGCCGACGTAACCACCACGCACGTCATGGTTGGCGCGCTCGCGCTGCTCACCGGCGCGGTCTGGTGGCTGGTGGCCGCGCGCCGCACTCGGCTCGCCGGATAATTCGTGTCAAATCGTCATCGAACAACATTGACAAAAATTGCCATGACAGGGCAAGATAGGATGAATTAGGCGCGGTTTTTTCGCGCCCGAAACAAGAGATGAAATCATCAGCGGAAGCTCTCAACCAAAATATCATTGCCGAAAAAAGCTGGACGGCGGTTTTCGCCGATCTGGTCAAGGCGCGGCTCACCACGCTCGTGCTGCTGACGACGCTGGTTGGATTTTATCTCGGTGCGCGTGGCGCGATGAATGTGGCGCTGATGATCAACACGCTCGTCGCCACGGCACTGCTCGCGTCCGGCGCTTCGGCGTTGAACCAACTTTTGGAACGCGAATACGACGCCAAGATGAACCGCACGCAGGATCGTCCGCTGCCGTCGGGCCGGTTGCAACCAACAACCGTTGCGATTTTTGGCGGCGTGTGTTCCGTCGCCGGACTGGTATATCTCGCGCTCGCGGTGAATTTGCTCACCAGCGTCATCGGCGCGGTCACGCTGGTCAGCTATCTTTTCATTTACACGCCGCTGAAACGCGTGACGTGGCTGAACACGGTCATCGGCGCGGTGCCCGGCGCACTACCGCCGTTGATGGGCTGGACGGCCGCGCGCGGCGAATTAAGCGGCGAAGGCTGGGCGCTTTTCGCGATTTTGTTTTTCTGGCAACTGCCGCATTTTTTTGCGATTGCCTGGATTTACCGCGACGAATACGCCAGGGCAGGCTTCAAAATGTTGCCGGGCATTGATCCCGATGGCAGCCGCACGGCGCAACAGTCCTTGAGCAACACACTCGCGCTGCTGGCGGTCAGCCTGTGCCCGTTCGTTTTCAAAATGGCGGGCACGACGTATCTCGCCGGCGCGCTGGTTTTGAGTGCGGGATTTTTGTGGTGCGCGATCCGGTTTTCGCGTCAACTCACGCTGGCGCGCGCGCGGCAATTATTTTTCGCATCCATCATTTATCTGCCGCTGTTGCTGGTGTTGATGGTCTGGGACAAGATCAAATAACATGGAAACATTCGTTCAACAATTTCCGCCGTTCCGCGAGGCTGCCGCCCCGCACGGGCACGACGATCACGGCCATCACGAACACCACGAACCGGGCTTCTGGAGCAAATATATTTTCTCCACCGATCACAAGGTCATCGGCATCCAATACGGTTTCGTCGCGCTCTGCTTCATGCAGTTTGGATTTTGCCTGATGATGCTCATGCGCTGGCAGATCGCGCATCCGGGAATGCCGGTTCCGCTAATCGGACATTGGCTGGAAAAAATCCTCGGCCAGCCGGCGGCGGGCGGCGCGATTTCGCCGGACCTTTATAATTCGTTCGGCGCGATGCACGGCACGATCATGGTGTTTCTCGGCGTGGTGCCGCTGGCGTTCG
>CAZIFP010000173.1:0-6483 GCA_964538105.1 uncultured Bifidobacteriaceae bacterium | reverse complement strand
GCGCGCCGCCGGCGTAAATCCACGCCGCGCACGCGTCCTCGAAATTCGGACGGCACTTCCAAACGGCCTGCGCCACGGGCAGTTTCGGCATCGGCTGTTTGGGTTTTACCACGTCCACTTCATTGATGAGCAAACGGAAGCGGTTGCCAAAATCCATCAACGCTGCATTCACCGCCGGGCCGGCGGGCGTGTTGAACACCAGCCGAGCCGGATCGGCCTTGCCACCGATGCCCAGCGGATGCACTTCGAGCGAAGGTTTGCTGGCCGCGATGCTCGGACAAATCTCCAGCATGTGCGCGCCAAGCACTAGCTGGTTTCCCGGATGCAAATGATAGGTGTAATCCTCCATGAACGACGTGCCGCCCCGGAGTCCGCTCGCCATCACTTTCATCGCGCGAACCAGCGCCGCGGTTTTCCAGTCGCCTTCACCGGCGAAACCGTAGCCTTCGGCCATCAATCGCTGCGGTGCGAGGCCGGGCAGTTGCACGAGGCCGTGCAAATCCTCAAACGTCGTGGTGAAACCTTTGAAGTCGCCATTCTTGAGGAAGGCGCGCAGGCCGAGTTCGATGCGCGCCGCTTCGCGGACGGAATTATGCCGTGCGCCACCTTTGCGAAGGTCGGCGGAGACGGTATAAGTCGCTTCGTATTGCTCGATGAGGTTGTCAACTTTCTTCGGAGTCACGCCATTTACCACCTTCACCAGATCGCCGACGCCGTAGCCGTTGACGGCGAAACCGAATTTGATTTGCGCGGAAACCTTGTCGCCTTCCGTCACGGCCACTTCACGCATGTTGTCGCCGAAACGGCAGAACTTCGCGGTCTGCCAGTCGGCCCACGCGGCGGCAGCGCGGGCCCACGCGCCGAGCTTTTCCTGCGTGGATTTTTCCTGCCAGAAACCGACGACCACCTTCCGGTTCAGCCGCATCCGGCTCCAGATGAACCCGTGCTCGCGGTCGCCGTGCGCGGCCTGGTTCAAGTTCATGAAATTCATGTCAATCGTCGCCCATGGAATGTCGCGGTTGTATTGCGTGTGCAAATGCGCGACCGGCTTGCGCAATTGCTTCAGCCCGTTGATCCACATTTTTGACGGCGAAAATGTGTGGCACCAGGTGATGAGGCCGATGCACTTGGCGGCGTTGTTAGCGGCCTGACAAAGTTCGGTAACCGCGTCGGGTGTGACCAGCACGGGCTTGAAAACGACTTTCACCGGGATCGGCGACGCGGTGTTGAGCGCCCGGGCAATTTCCTGCGAATGCTCGGCGACCTTTTTCAAAGTTTCCGGCCCGTAAAGATGCTGGCTGCCGGTGACAAACCAGACTTCAAACTGCTTCAGGTTGATGTTCATGTTTTATACACATTAAATCTCTTCTCTCGCCGCTCGCACGCCAAATTTTACAAAGAAAAAGGCGGGCAGTAAGCCTGCCCGCCTTGGTTCACATTAAGCGATTGCTATGGATGTGTTCAATCAGATGAATTCGTTGATGAGGTTTTCGAGGTATTCCTGACGGCCGCTGACGCTTGCATCGGCCTCGCCCTTCTTGAGCATGTAGGCTTCGAGTTCCTTGAACCCGGCCTTGCCCGCCTCGATCTTCGCGCCGATGCCGGAATCCCAAGATGAATAACGCTGCCTCACGAAGTCAGCTAGGCGTCCGTCCTTGCGGATGGCGGCGGCAATCTTCAATCCGCGCGCAAACGCATCCATCCCGCCGATGTGCGCGTAGAACAAATCAACCGGCTCAAAACTTTCGCGCCGCACCTTCGCGTCGAAATTCACGCCGCCGGTCTTCAAGCCGCCGTATTTCAGGATGGCCAGCATCGTATAGGTCGTGAGGTAAATGCTCGTCGGAAATTGATCCGTGTCCCAGCCCAGCAATTCGTCGCCGGTGTTCGCATCAATCGAACCGAGCGCGCCCGCCGCGCCCGCAACTTCCAGCTCGTGCTGCATCGTGTGGCCCGCCAGCGTGGCGTGGTTGGTTTCGATGTTCAGCTTGAAATCTTTCAGCAAATCAAATTCGCGCAGGAAGTTCAGGCACGCCGCCGCGTCCGAATCGTATTGGTGCTTGGTCGGTTCTTTTGGCTTCGGCTCGATGTAAAATTGTCCCTTGAAACCAATCGCCTTCTTGTGCGCGACGGCGAGGTGCAAAAATTTCGCCAGATGTTCCTGCTCGCGCTTCATGTCGGTGTTGAGCAGAGTCATGTAGCCTTCGCGGCCGCCCCAGAAGGTGTAGCCTTCGCCGCCGAGTTCGTGCGTCACCTCCATCGCCTTCTTCACCTGGCAGGCGGCGAACGCAAACACATCGGCGTTGCAACTCGTGCTGGCACCGTGGACAAAGCGCGGATGCGAGAAGGCGTTGGTCGTGCCCCAGAGCAATTTGACGCCGGTGCGCTTCTGCTCCTCCTTCAAAACTTTCGCCACTGCGTCAAAATTCTTGTTCGTCTCGCGCAGGCTGTTCCCCTCCGGCGCCACGTCGCGGTCGTGCCAGCAATAATACGGCGCACCGAGCTTCGAGATGAATTCAAACGCCACATGGGCGCGGTTCTGGGCGTTGCTGACGGAGTTGGTGCCATCATCCCACGGACGCTGCATTGTGCCGGCGCCAAACGGATCGCTGCCGGTGCCCCGGAATGTGTGCCAATACACAACGGCGAAGCGCAGATGCTCGCGCATCGTCTTGCCCTCGACAATTTCTTCGGCGTTATAATGTTTGAACGCCAGCGGGTTTTTGGAGCGCGGGCCTTCAAACGAGATTTTAGCAATGTTAGGAAATGAAGTTTTCATTTAGTGATTTGCGAACAAATAATACTGACTTGTGACGCGCATACAATATCAGTTGGAAAAAATTTCGCACGACGGAAACGATGGAGAAAACTACGATGAATTCACGACAATTCACGACAAAAAGTTTGAAACCCGCAAAATAATTTGCAACCGTTGGTCTTCGACACAAATTAATTATGCGCACTCTCCTCATCGGCATTGACAGCGGCACGCAATCCACCAAGGCACTCGTCGTCAACGCCCAGACCGGTCAGGTGCTTGGCAAAGGCGCGGCGGCCTATAATTTGATTCCGAACCTGCCGACCGGTGCGAAGGAACAACATCCGCGCGACTGGAGCCGCGCCACCAGCAAAGCCATCAAGTCCGCGCTCAAGGAAGCCAGGGCCAAAACCAGCGAAGTTGTCGCCATCGGCGTCAGCGGACAACAGCATGGCTTTGTGCCGCTCGACAAGTCCGGCGAAGTCATCCGCCCGGCCAAACTCTGGTGCGACACCGCGACCGCCGCCGAGTGCGAGGAGATCACCGCCAAGCTCGGCGGGCAAAAGAAAACCATCGCGGCGCTCGGCAACGCCGTTTTGCCCGGCTTCACCGCGTCAAAGATTCTCTGGCTTAAAAAACACGAGCCGAAAAATTTTGCGAAGCTCGCGAAAGTTTTGCTGCCACACGACTACTTGAACTTCTGGCTCACCGGCGAGACGACGATGGAATTTGGCGACGCGAGCGGCACGGCGCTGCTCGACGTTCGCAAGCGCAAATGGTGCGCCGCCGCGCTCAAAACGATTGACGCGGGCCTCGCCGACAAATTGCCAAGACTCATTTCCAGCGACGAACCGGCCGGAATTTTACAAGCGGCCACCGCGAGGGAGCTTGGTTTGCAGCCGGGCATTCTCGTCAGCGCCGGCGGCGGCGACAACATGATGGGCGCCATCGGCACCGGCAACACGCGTCCGGGCACCGTCACCGCCAGCTTCGGCACCAGCGGGACGATTTACGCCTGCGCCGACAAACCGGTGGTGGATCCGACGGGCGAGATCGCGGCGTTCTGCGATTCCACCAACCGCTGGCTGCCCCTGCTCTGCACGATGAACGTCACCGTCGCCACCGAGATGGTGCGGCTGGATTTTGGCTACGACTTCAAGCAGTTCGACGACGCGGCGGCGAAGGTTCCGGCTGGTTCCAACGGCCTGCTGTTGCTGCCTTACCTCGAAGGCGAGCGCACGCCGAACGTGCCGGACGGCACGGGCGCGATGATCGGCATCAACACCCGCACGTTCAGCGCGGGACATTATTGCCGCGCCTCGATGGAAGGCGTGACACTCGGGATGAACTACGGCCTGCGCCGGCTCGCACAGCTCGGTGTGCCCGCAAAACAAATCCGTGCCACCGGCGGCGGGGCCAACTCGAAACTCTGGCGGCAGATCATGGCGGACATTTTCAACGCCGAAGTCGTGACGCTAAAGGTCAGCGAAGGCGCGGCCTATGGTGCGGCGTTGCAGGCATTCTGGTGCTGGCGGTTGCAGAAGGGTGAAAAAGTCCGCATCGAAGACATCACGGACAAATTCGTGACGCTGAACAAGGCTGAGACAACAACGCCGAAAAAGCCCGCCGTCGCGGTCTATCGCGAGTTGCAGGAATTGCAGGACGACATGTCGAAGTCACTGCGCGGCGTGTTCGCAAAGCATCGGAAGTCGCTGGCCGTTCAGGGGTGAGGTCACGCAACAGCGACTGCACCGTGCCGGTGGCGGTCATCCACCGGCAACGCCGCAAACTGCCCACCGCCCTGCAACATTTCCTCCAGTTCCTCCAACAGCCGGAGCCGGGGGAAACGGTTTGACCACTGGTTGCCACCGCCCACGCCGGCCATTTTTTCCACGCGGCTAGTCTTTCGTCAGCACTTTTTCGAGGAGCGAGTTCAGCCGCGTGAGCATGGCGCGCGGATCTTCGAGCAGGCCGGCGGCGACGCGGGCATTGTCGAGGATTTGTTCGGCCACGCTGCCGGCGAGCGCGGCGTCCTTCGCCCGCATGGCGTCGAGCCGCGCCATGATCGGATGCGCGGGATTGATTTCGAGATCCTGTTTGGCAGCGGGCAGTTCGGGACCGTCCTGCTTCATGGCCTTCATCATGCGCCGCATGTTCGCGGTTATGAACTTGTCCGAATCAACAACGACGGCGGGACTTTCCACGAGACGCTGCGAGGCGCGCACTTCGTTAACCTTGTCGCCGAGCGTTTCCTTGAGCCATTGCGCAAGCGTCTTGGAGGCTTCTTCGGACAAAGCGCCCTCCTTCTTGGCGCTGATATTTAATTCTGCTTTCTCGGCGAGCTTGAGCGGCTTGCCGTCGAAACTGTGGAGATGCTCCATCACAAATTCGTCCCACGCGTCGTAAAGAAACAGGACCTCGAACTTGCGTTCCTTGAACACCTCGAAATACGGGCTGGCCTCGGCGGCCTCGCGGTTGGCGGCGAGCAGGCAATAAATATCCTTCTGCTCGCTGTTCATGCGCTTCACATAATCGGCGAGCGACGTGACCTTGCCCTTGTCGAGCGACGACGACTCGAAGCGCAGCAATTTGCCGAGCGCTTCCTTGTGCGTGAAATCGGTGACGATGCCCTCCTTCAGAAAGCGCTGATACTCGTGATAAAATTTCTCGTAGGCGTCGGCCTCCTTCTCGGATTGCTCGTCGAGGAATTTCAGGAAACGGCTCGTGAGCACCTTGTTCAACTTCTGCATGAGCGTGGTGTCCTGCATCGTCTCGCGCGAGATGTTGAGCGGCAGATCCTCACTGTCCACCACGCCCTTGAGGAAGCGCAGCCAGTCGGGGAACAGACCTTTCGCCTTCGCTTGAATCAAAATCTTGCGGCAATACAAGTTCACCTCGGAATCAATGCGACCCATGCCGAGCGTCTCGAAATTGCGCGACGGCACGAACAGGAGCGCTTGAATGGCGAGCGGCGCGTCGGCGGAAAAGTGGAGACGGAACAGCGGCTTCTCGTGGTCGTGGCCGACGAAAGTGTAAAATTCGTTGTATTCCTCCTCCTTGATCTCGCTCTTTTTCCGCGCCCAGATGGCCTGCACGGTGTTCAGTCGCTTCGTGTTCAGCTCGATGGGGAACGGAACGAAGCTGGAGTAGCGCTTGATGATGTGTTCGACGGTGTGTTCCTTCGCAAAATCCTTGGCGTCATCCTTCAACTCCAAAGTGATCTTGGTGCCGCGCGGCAGTTCGGCGGCGGGCGCGATTTCATAACCGCCACCGCCTTCGCTGGTCCATTGCCAGCCGGTTTCATCCGGCGCGAACGAACGGCTCAAGACCGTCACCTTCTTCGCGACCATGAACGCCGAATAAAAACCCACGCCGAACTGGCCGATGAGGCCGACGTCCGGTTTCTTCTCCTCGGCAAGTTGTTTAAGAAACGCCTTGGTGCCGGAATGCGCGATGGTGCCGAGGTTTTCCACGAGTTCGCCGTGCGTCATGCCGAGGCCGGTGTCGGCGATCGTGATGGTGCCCGCCTCCTCATCCGTGGTGACGCTGATGGCCGGCGCAATCTCAGATTGATAAACGGGCGTCCCGGATGATTGGGTGAAGCGCAGCTTCTCGCACGCGTCGGTGGCGTTGGAAATCAGTTCGCGCACGAAGATTTCTTTGTCGGTGTAAAGCGAATGGATGACGATGTTCAGCAGTTGCTGAATCTCCGCCTGAAAATGATG
>CAZIFP010000172.1:0-6500 GCA_964538105.1 uncultured Bifidobacteriaceae bacterium | reverse complement strand
TGTTCAAGATCCGGTCAGGCTTTCAGTTCCTCCGGCGTGATGACAATGGTGGTTTTGGCGACGATGGCCTCGTTCGCCTTGTGGATGACGTATTCGCTGGCAAACGCCTCGTCCGCCGGGCAGTTCAATTTGGCCGTGCCCCGGATGGCGTTGAAAAAGTTCTCTAGATGCGGCTGGTGGATTTTTTTGTTGAAGGTGACCGGGATGTCATATTGCAGCAACGGCGCGGTTTCCCGGACGTCCACCTTGTCGGCGTCGCCCGCCGGCGTGGCCACGGCGCTGGCGCGCAGATAATTTTTTGCGACCAGATCGTCCCAGGCCGGGGCGCGGTCTTCGCGGTAAAGCTTGGTGATGCTGGGGTTCTCGGACATTTTAATGGTGCCTTCGTCGCCCATGAACATTTCAAAGTAGCCGCCACCGGCGCTCGTCGTGGTCAGCACTTCGTAGAACGCCCGCGCCATTCCGGTCGGCAGCGGATATTCGTAAATCACCATGGCATTGTCATACCATTCGTGGTTTTTGTAGTAATCAATGCCGCCGCTGGCCATGACGGACGTCGGCGGCACGCCAAACCACCAGTTGAAAATATCAATCTGGTGCGCGCCCAGGTCCGAGAGCGGGCCGCCGCCGAGACCTTTGAACCAGCGCCAGTTCCGGAACTGGTGCATGTCCTTGTAGCCATATTTGGCAAGCGTCTCGGGTGGCATGGTGAACTTTTTCGGCCAGCCCAGATCTTCGGTGACCGCGCGGTTCCACTGCGCGTTGGCAGCGGTGAGCCGTCCGCAAATCTTCGCGTCCTGCACCAGCCGTTTGAGCGCGAAGATATAACGCGGATTGCTGCGCCGCTGGTGGCCGATCTGGAGCAATTTCCCCGTCTCGCGCATCGTCTGCACCATGGAACGGGCACCTTCGATGGTGTTGCTCATCATCTTCTCGCAATACACATGCAACCCCGCCTTCAGGCAGGCGTTGGTGATCGGCGCGTGCCAGAAATCCGGCGTGGCGACGATGACGGCCTGCAAATCTTTTTCATTGGCCAGCAGGTCTTCGTAGTTTTCGTAACCCTTCACCTCCACGCCCTGGCTTTTGAGGCGGCGGACATTGCTGTCGCGGTTGTAATTCCAGATGTCCACGATGGCGACCAGATGAATGCCCTCGATCACGAGCAGCGAATCGAGCAGCACCTGTCCCTCCGCGCCGCAGCCGATGAGCGCGATGTTGAGCTGGCTGAGCGGCGAGGTTTTGGCGGTGTTGGACTTTGTGCCGGAATCCGGGCTGCACGAGGCCAGCAACAAGCCGGCTCCGGCCACCGCCGTGGTGCCGAGGAATTCGCGCCGGGTGATGGGTTGTTTTACCATTTTTTGAGAAGCGCGAGCTTGTTGGATTTGGCGAGCATCAGCGCGAACGCGACCAGCGCGACGTGGATGCCCAGCCACGAGACGCCGTCGTCCTGTTTGATCAAAATCAATCCGGCCGTCAGCGCGATGTAAATCAGCCCCTGCACGAACAGCGAAATCCGTGTGCCGAGGCCGACCAGCAGCATCACGCCGGTGAGGATGAGCACCGGGCCGAGCAGGAAGTTGAAGGCGGTCAGCGCAAAATGCGGCAGCAGCGCTTCGTTGTCGAACTTGCCCTGCAACGACGCCGGGATGCCGTTGTAATTGGCCAGCGCGTAAAATTTCACCTTGATGTCCACGACCGCGTTGGGATCCGGCTGGCCGGTGGTGGGGTCAATCATCGGCTGCTGGACGGATTTGTAGGCGCCGAATTTTTCGACGCCCGTCAGGATGGCGCGCAACGCCAGCCAGCCGCGCAGCAGCAGAAAGGCCAGCGTCTGGTCGCAACTGCAGCATCCGGCCGGGCCGCCGGCGGTTTCCGCGCCGGCCGTTTTCTTGGTCTCGTTCGATTCGTTCATGTTGGCATTGGTTAAAAAAGTGAAAAATGTCCCGGCGATGTTTGACGTCCGCAAGAATTTATTTTTCAGGCGGCAGTTTAAGTGAATCGTCCGGCGGTGAACAACAAATTTTGAGGCATCCGGCGTCCGGCGGCGTCCTGAAAAATGATGACTTGAAAGGTTCGTTTTACGATTGAACTGTCGAATCTTGTTGTTAATTTTATTTCATGCACAACCTATCCACTTCTTCCGGCATCCGCTGGAACCGGCGCAATTTTCTCAAGACCGCCACGCTTGCGGGCGGCGCGGTCGTCTTTGGCGTCCCGACCTTGCTGCGCGGACAAAACCTCAACAGCAGGCTGAACATCGCCGTCATCGGCTGCGGGGGCAAGGGCGCGAGCGACACGGACTGTTGCAGCAGCGAAAACATCGTCGCCTTGTGCGACGTGGACACCGTGAACTGCGCGAAGACGCTGGAGAAATATCCGCAGGCGAAATTTTATAAGGATTTCCGCGTCATGTTCGACGAGATGGGCAAGAGCATTGATGCTGTGGATTGCGCCACGCCGGATCATTTCCACGCCATCGCCGAATCGCACGCGATGCGGCTGGGCAAACACGTCTATGGCCAGAAGCCGCTGACGCAGACAATTTACGAGGCGCGCTACCTGCGCGATCTTGCGCACGAAACCGGCGTCGTCACGCAGATGGGCAACCAGGGCAGCGCGTCGGACGGATTGCGGCGCGGCGTCGAATGTCTTCATGCGGGAATCATCGGGCAGGTGCATGAAGCGCACATCTGGACCAACCGCCCGATCTGGCCGCAGGGCATGGGCCGCCCGGACGGCTCCGACCCGGTTCCGGACACTTTGGATTGGAACATCTGGATCGGACCCGCGCCGATGCGGCCTTACAAAAAGGGAATTTATCAGCCGTTCAACTGGCGCGGCTGGCTGGATTTCGGCACGGGCGCGCTCGGCGACATGGCGTGTCACACCGTCAACCTGACCTTCCGCGGTCTGGCGCTGGGTTATCCCACGGAGATTGAAGCCACGCCGCTTGGCGTGATGAATAACGAATCTTATCCGCTCGGTTCCAAAATTCGCTTTGAATTTCCCGCGCGCAAAGCCGAAGTGGATGCCGCGCACAAAACCCTTTTTCACCGGCACGACACACTGGCGTTCGATCCCGTCACGCTCTGGTGGTATGACGGCGGCCAGCCGCTTGCCGATGCGCGCGGCGGTCACGACGGCAGCAACAAGCCGCCGCGCGAACTCACCGCCGACATCGAAGCCATGCTCGGCGAAATGCCCGGCAGCGGCTGCCAGCTCGTCGGCGACAAGGGCACCTTGTTTTCCCCGGACGACTACGGCGAACAGTTTTTCCTCAAGCTGAATGGCGAAACCAAGTTCACGCACTTCAAAAAACATCCGGCGCTGGGGCTGATTCCACAGGCCATCCCGCGCAACGCGTTCACCGGCGACAACGATCACCGGCAGCATCTGGAATGGATCGCGGCCATCAAGGCGGGCAAGCCGGAGATGTGCTACTCGACGTTTCCGATTGCGGCAAAGCTCACGGAAATCATGCTGCTCGGCTGCGTCTCGCTGCGCGTCGGCCAGAAAATCGAATGGGACGGACCAAACATGCGCGCCACGAATTGTCCGGCGGCCGCGCAGCTCGTCAAGCGCGAGAACCGCACTGGCTGGGTTCTCTCTTGAGCATGAATTGCCCTGTCGAAAACTTCTTATTAACACCCGGCTTTAGCCGGGTGCGACGGGTGCGAGAAGAAAAAAACCGTTTAAACGGTTTTTCTTTGGTGCATTCATGGTTCACCGCGTTAATACGCGGTGTTAATGAAATGATTTCTACAGAGCAAACATGAATACTAAACCTACGCGCCGGGAATTTATCAAACGTGCCGGAGTGGCGACGCTGGCCATGGCTGCGCTGCCGGCCTGGGCGCAGGACGGCAGGAAAATCACCGTCGCCTTCGTCGGCGTCGCGCACATCCACACGCCGAACTATCTCAAAAACGTCAAGGCGCGGACGGACGTGCATATCAAGTATGTCTGGGACCACGACGCGGAACGCGCCGCGCGCCGCGCCAAGGAAGTGGACGCGCAGGTGCCGGCGGACTTGAACGCCATCTGGTCGGACCCGGAGATTTCCGCCGTCATCATCCTCTCGGAAACCAACCGGCATTATGACCTCGTGCTGGCGGCGGCCAAGGCCGGCAAAAACCTGTTTGTGGAAAAGCCGATGGGCATCACCGCCAAGCAGAGCGATGAAATGGCGGCGGCGATTGACAAGGCCGGCCTAATTTTCACCACCGGTTATTTTTCACGGACGGATCCCAAGAATATTTTCCTGAAGGGCGAGGTTGCCGCCGGTCATTTCGGGAAGATTTCCCGCGTGCGCGCCTCCAACTGCCACAACGGCTCGCTCGGCGGCTGGTTCGACGGCGAATGGCGCTGGATGGCGGACCCGAAGATCGCCGGCGTCGGCGCGTTCGGCGACCTCGGCACGCACAAGCTGGATATTTTGATGTGGCTCTTCGGCGGCATCGAATCGGTCACGGCGGACATTCATCCGGTCACCGGCCGGTATGGCGACTGCGACGAGACCGGCGAGGCGCTGCTGCAGTTCAAGAGCGGCATCATCGGCACGCTGGCCGCCGGCTGGGTGGACATTGAGGACCCGGTGACGATGATGATCAGCGGCACACAGGGCCACGCCGTCATCATCAACAACCAGTTGTTTTACCGGAGCGAACTGGTGGCCGGCAGCGACAGCCACAAGCCGTGGACGGAGCTGCCGCCCGCGCCGCCCGAACCGATGGATCAATTCCTGGACGCCGTTGGCGGCGCGAAGAACGAGCCGCTGGTCACGCCGGTCGAAGCCGCCGCGCGCGTCACCGCGATGCAGGCGATTTACGAAGCCGCCCGCGAACACAAGTGGGTCAAGGTTGGTTGAGCCTGCCGCACCGATGGCGCTTTTGCTGTTTTTTCAAAAACCTTGCCTGCCGGTTGAAACCAATTAACCTGCCGTCGTGCCCGAATTAAGCCGGTTTTACGGCATCATCATCCGCATGTTTTATGGCGACCACGCGCCGCCGCATTTTCACGCGGTCTATCAGGGCGAGGAAATCAAGGTCAACATCAACACGCTGGAGGTCATGGAAGGTGACATGAGCCGGCGGGCGCGGGCGCTCGTCCTCGAATGGGCGGCGTTGCACCGCGTGGAATTGCGTCAGGCGTGGGAACTGGCCAGCCACAATCAAGAGCCTTCCAAAATCGCGCCTTTGGAGTAATATAAAGCCATGATTCGGATCATTGCCGTCGAACCGCTGCCGCAATGCCGCTTGAAGGTCACCTTCAACGACGGCGTAAGCGGGATTTTTCCCGTTGAACCCGAACAGCGTGGCGGCGTGTTCCTGAAATTGCTCGATGCAAAAATTTTCAACGCCGTCACCGTCAATCCCGATTTCGGCTGCGTGGAATGGCCGGGCGGCGTTGACCTTTGCCCGGACACGATGTATCAGGCCATGACCGGCGTGGAAGCGGAACTAGATTCGACAATGATTTTGCGCGAGGAAAAGAGAAAAACGTAACCGCTGGTCACGCCGGTGGAAGCCGCCGCGCGCGTGGCCGCGATGCGGGCGATTTACGAAGCCGCCCGCGAACACAAGTGGGTCAAGGTTGCTTGAGCCTGCCGTGCCGAACACCAACGTGATTTCCCCATCGGCCAGCTTCGGCGCAAGCGATTTCAAGATTGAAAATAATATCTCCGCTGATTGGCAAATAAAAATGCTTCTACGGAGAAGCAGCATTGTTTGTCGTCCCTTGCGGGAAAAGCTTGTTCATTTCTTCATCCATTTTTTTAGACGATTCATCCAATTTTTTCTGCACATCCGGCGGCAGTTTTTGCGGTGAAAGCTGTGATGGGTTATTAATTGCTCCTTGCGAATCCTGAAGTGTTCCAGTTAGGCTCGCATTTTTCTCAAGCAAATTAATTTCGCTTTGTCTTTCCATTGGAACCGCAGATGTATTGCCATTCAAAAGTTGATAGGCACAAGGAATCAGATATGGGGTTTTGGATGCCTGACCTCGCATCATCCAGACGCCTCCGTTTTGCATATCATTCACATAGGTTTCGGCGTATTTACCACTGGTAGCACATGTGATTGAAAAGTGTGCAGTGGCTGAAACGGTTGCGGAGGCTTCATCAATTGGAGATAACGCTGTTTGATTACTCAAAAGTTGATACACGCAAGGAATAAGAAAAGGAGATTGGGATGTAGGTTTCGGCGTATTGCCCGGATGTAGTGCTTAATGTTTTGTATCGGCCACCTGTTTGTTGAGCGTGCAGTTGAATTCCAGCACACAAGGTGAACAGCAGAAAAGAAACCATTTCGCAAGCTTCTGAAATCATTTCTCAAACTAAGGAAACCATTTCCCAAACCAAAGAAACCATGGCTTAGGTTTACGGAATCATTTATCAATATTGGGAAATGGGCCAAAAAGAATAAAAGAGCGCTTCCGAGGTTTTCGAATGCCCCGCAATGGGACACGGACACAACCGGAAACAAGCCGGATTGAGGCGG